>NZ_JAAUVM010000029.1:0-65329 GCF_012030485.1 Pseudomonas sp. B14(2022) | reverse complement strand
CTCCCACATTGAATTGTTGTGATTTGAAGATATTCATTATTGAGAACCAACCTTTGGCCCACCCCGCCCAACGCCGCTGGTACCTGCCGGTCTTCACCGTCGCCGCCCTGGTGCTGCTGCCGCTGAGCGTACTGTTGCTGTCCTGGCAAAGCATCGACGTGCAAATCTGGTCCCACCTCTGGGAAACCCAGATGCCCCGCCTGCTGGGCAACACCCTGACCTTGGTGCTGGGGGTCGGCGTCGGTGTAACCCTGTTGGGCGTAAGCCTGGCCTGGCTCACCAGCCTTTGCGAATTCCCCGGCCGGCGCTGGCTTGACTGGGCGTTGATGCTGCCCTTTGCCATTCCCGCCTATGTGCTGGCCTTCGTGTTTGTCGGCCTGTTGGATTTTTCGGGCCCCGTGCAGACCCTGCTGCGCGAATGGTTCGGCACCGGCTTGCGCCTGCCACGGGTGCGCTCCACCAGCGGCGTGATCATCGTGCTGGTGCTGGTGTTCTATCCCTATGTGTACCTGCTGGCGCGCAGCGCATTCCTCGCCCAGGGCAAGGGCTTGATGGAGGCGGCGCGGGTGCTGGGGCAGTCACCCTTGCGGGCGTTCTGGCATGTGGCCCTGCCCATGGCGCGGCCGGCGATAGGGGCCGGGGTGGCGTTGGCACTGATGGAGACCCTGGCGGACTTCGGTGCGGTTTCGGTGTTCAACTTCGATACCTTCACCACCGCCATCTATAAGACCTGGTACGGCTTTTTCAGCCTGTCCAGCGCGGCCCAACTGGCCAGCCTGTTACTGCTGGTGGTGATGCTGGTTCTGTACGGCGAGCGGCGTGCCCGGGGCGCCAGCCGGTCCAGCAACGAGCGTCCCCGGGGTAAGGCGCTGTACCACTTGAAGGGGATCAAAGCGGTAGCGGCCAGTGGGTGGTGTGGCCTGGTGTTCGCCTGCGCCTTTGTCATCCCGGTGCTGCAACTGGTGGCCTGGTTCTGGCAGCGTGGACGGTTCGATCTGGATGAGCGCTATTCGGGCCTGATCGTCCACACCCTTTACCTGGGCGGCATTGCGGCGCTGATCACGGTCAGCGTGGCGCTGGTACTGGCCTTCGCCAACCGTCTGGCGCCGACCCGGACGATTCGCTCCGGTATCAGCCTGGCCAATGTCGGCTATGCCTTGCCGGGCTCGGTGCTGGCGGTGTCGATCATGCTGGCGTTCAGTTACCTGGACCGTGAGCTGGTGGTGCCGCTGTCCGGCTGGCTCGGAGGGGCGGGCAAGCCATTGTTGCTGGGCAGTCTGTCGGCGCTGGTGCTGGCGTATCTGGTGCGCTTTCTGGCCGTGGCCTACGGGCCGTTGGAAAACAGCCTGGCGCGCATCCGCCCTTCGTTGCCGGAAGTTGCGCGTAGTTTGGGCGTGAGTGGGCCGCGACTGTTTTGCAAAGTGTATCTACCGCTGTTGCTACCCGGCACCCTGAGTGCAGCACTGCTGGTGTTCGTAGACGTGCTCAAGGAAATGCCCGCGACCCTGCTGATGCGCCCGTTCGGCTGGGACACCCTGGCGGTGCGGATCTTTGAAATGACCAGCGAAGGCGAGTGGGCGCGGGCTTCTCTGCCAGCGTTGACACTGGTGCTAGTGGGGCTGCTGCCGGTCATCGGGCTGATCCGACGCTCCGCCCGCCCCATCGGTTAGGTGCCAGTCCTACGGCTTGCGGCTACAATGCGCGGCATTCGGTGCGCTCCGTCCTTCGGATCGAGTCGCTGTACGTCGCCGCAGGCCTTGTAATTCAAGGTGTCCGGCACGGGCAACGGCCTGCGCACCTTCGCCAAGCCCGGAAGGAGAAACCCATGGGACAGCGTACGCCTCTGTATGACCTGCATCTCGCCCTCGGCGCGAAAATGGTCGATTTTGGCGGTTGGGATATGCCTTTGCATTACGGCTCGCAAGTTGAGGAGCACCATCAGGTGCGGCGCGACTGCGGGGTGTTCGATGTATCTCATATGACCGTGATCGATATCACCGGCCCCCAGGCCAAGGAATGGCTCCAGTACCTGCTGGCCAATGATGTCGAGCGTTTGCACGGCTGTGGCCGTGCGTTGTACAGCGCCATGCTCAACGAGCAGGGTGGCGTGGTAGACGACATGATTGTCTACCGCACCGAGGCCGGGTACCGGCTGGTGGTCAACGCCGCCACCCGAGACCAGGACATGGCCTGGATCCAGGCGCAACTTGGCGGCTATCAAGTGCAACTGCATGAGCGGCCCGAGTTGGCCATGCTCGCCATTCAAGGTCCCCACGCCCGGCAGAAGATTGCCGAGTTGGTCACCCAGTCTCGCGGCACCCTGATCCACCAGCTCAAGCCCTTTGAAGGGTATGCCGACGGTGATTGGTTTATCGCGCGCACGGGTTACACCGGCGAAGACGGCCTGGAAATTGTCCTGCCTGCCGATCAGGCGCCTGGATTTTTCAACGACCTGGTAGGTGCGGGTATTTCACCTATAGGCCTCGGCGCGCGGGACACCCTGCGGCTGGAAGCCGGCATGAACCTGTATGGCCAGGATATCCACCAGAACGTTTCGCCCCTGGCGGCCAACATGGCCTGGAGCATTGCCTGGGAACCTGCCGAGCGCAATTTCATCGGGCGTGCGGCGCTGGAAGCAGAGCTGGCCGCCGGTGTGCAGTTCAAACTGGTCGGGCTGGTACTGGAGGAACGTGGGGTTTTACGCGCTCACCAGGTGGTTCGTATCGCCAATGTTGGCGAAGGGGAGATCACCAGTGGTAGTTTCTCACCTACGCTGAGCAAATCCATTGCCCTGGCGCGTGTACCGACGGCGACTGCCGATCGGGCCGAAGTGGAAATCCGCGGTAAGTGGTACCCGGTTCGAGTGGTCAAACCGACCTTCGTGCGTCATGGCAAAACCTTGATCTAACTATTTCCGGCAGGCCAATGGCTGCTGACATTTCTTCTTGAGGACACAGACTATGAGCGATATCCCTGCCGACCTGCGTTTTGCCGAAAGTCACGAATGGGCGCGTCTGGAAGCTGACGGTACTGTCACCGTCGGGATCTCCGACCATGCACAGGAAGCTCTGGGTGATGTCGTGTTTGTTGAGTTGGCCGAAGTTGGCGCTACGTTTGAAGCCGAAGGCCAGGCGGGTGTGGTTGAGTCGGTGAAGGCCGCTTCGGATATCTACGCCCCGGTTGCCGGCGAAGTGATTGCCGTCAACGAAGAGCTGAGTGGTAGCCCTGAGTTGCTGAACTCCGACCCTTACGGCGCGTGGATCTTCAAGCTCAAGCCAAGCAACCCGGCTGATCTGGAAAAACTGCTGGATGCGGCTGGCTACAAAGCCGCCATCGGCGAGTAACCGCAAGACCCCTGTGGGAGGGAGCAAGCTCCCTCCCACATTCAATCGTCGGGAGCCGTGAGTGTTCAGTTCGCTTTCAGGACTGCCTTTACCGCCGCCACCGACCGCTCCACATCTGCCTCTGTCATTGCCGTAAACATCGGCAACGACACGATCAAACGTCCAACCTTTTCCGCTACCGGGAACATACCTTCCTTGAATCCCTGTGCCCGATAAAGGCTCAGCAGGTGAATAGGCGGGTAGTGATAGCCAATGCCAACACCCTGTGCCTGCATTTTCTCCATGAAGGTCGCGCGGGCGGGCAGGCCGTCCTGGCGCTCCGGCAGCACTAACTGGAACAGGTGCCAGTTGCTGTTTTCGAAGTCGGCCGGCGGCAGTTGCGCGCCGTACTTTTCTTCGAAATCATCGCCGAAACATTTGAAGTAGTGCTGTGCCAGGTGCTGGCGATGGGCGGTGATCTTCTCGATGTGGGCAAACTGCCCCAGGCCGATGGCGGCGGCGATGTCGGTCATGTTGAACTTGCCGCCCAGTACATCCACGTCGAGGCCGTCGAAGCCGGTGCGGGTGACGCCCTGCAGGCGGTATTTTTCTGCCAGGCGGGCTTCTTCGGCATTGTTCAACACCAGGCAGCCGCCCTCGGAAGAGGTGATGTTCTTGTTGGCCTGGAAGCTGAACGATACAAAGTCCCCGGTAGCGCCGATGCGTTCGCCATCCCAGCTGGAGCCCAGGGCCTGGGCGGCGTCTTCGACGATGCGCAGGTTGTACTTGTTGGCCAGTGCGTACAGCATCGGCATGTCCAGGGGCAGGCCGGCCAGGTACACCGGGATGATCGCCTTGGTGCGCTGTGTGATTGCGGCTTCCACTTGGGCCAGGTCGATATTGCGCGTGATCGGATCGATATCAGCGAACACCGGTGTGGCCCCCACCTCCAGAATCACGTTGGCCGTGGCCACCCAGGAGATCGGTGTGGTGATGACTTCATCCCCAGGCCCGATACCGGCGATACGCAAGGCGATTTCCATGGTGCAGGTGCCAGAGTTGAACGTGCGCACCGGCCGGCCGCCAAAGTATTCCGACAGTTGCGCCTCGAAAGCCTGCACTTTCGGCCCGCTGGTGATCCAGCCCGAGCGCAGTACATCGCCGACCGCCGAGATGGTGGCTTCATCGATGGTAGGTTTGGAGAACGGCAGAAAGGGCTGTTGGCTCATAACGACGAAGGAGTCCGTTTCAGATTGGCGATGAGTAAGCGAGGATTCAGTACCAGCATGGTGGCACGGTAAGACTGAATATAGCCTGTCGCCTGTGAATGAATCGTCACATTGCGGGCAAAAAAATGCCGCTTCAAGAGCGGCATTCTTCAGCGTGCGGGAATCACTCGGTAACAGCGTTCTTCGCGAGGATGGCGTTGGCCAGTTCCATATCCGTGGCCTGCAGGCCAGGGTTATCGGCGCGGACTTTCTGCATGGCGGCTTCCAGGTACGGTCCGCGGATGCCGCCGTCGCTGGCAACAAAGCTGCCTGCGTCGTCTTGTGCGGCAACCACCAGCTTGTGGTCCTTGAAGGTCAGGTACGTCGAACCGGTAGTGGCGCCCGACGAAATGACATTGCGCCAGAAACTATCGGCCATGGCTGAACCGACAGGAAGGGAAAGCACAGCGAGGGTTGCGACAGCATATTTAAGACGCATGATGGGTGACTCCGGGTGGGTGATCTGTACCGTTTGATTGTAGTTAGCCCAACCGAGTTCCATCCCTGACTAAACAGTTTCTACCTTTAAAATGACGCCATCCAGGCCTACCACACGCACTTGAGCGCCTACAGGGCTGTCAGGACCGGTCACCATCCATACACCATCACCGACTTTCACCTTGCCCCGGCCATCCACAATCGCCTGATGCACCACGAAGACGCGGCCGACCAGCTCCGAGCCACGTTCGTTGAGCCCCGGTTGGTCACTGGCTTTGGCACTGCTGCGCTGGCGTTTCCACCAGTACACCGCTGTCAATATCGACAGCACAGCGAACAGCAACAGTTGCCACTCCAACCCGAGCGGCGGCACCAGAAACTTGATCACGCCCACGGCTGCCGCAGCTATACCCATCCACAGCAGGTAACCACCGGCGCCGAATACCTCAAGAATCAATAGCACCGTACCCAGCGCGAGCCAGTCCCAGAACGAAAGATGCTGCAGGAAATCCCACATGTCGATTGCCTCAGGCTTTCTTGTTGTCGAAGGTCGCCTTGACGATTTCGCCAATGCCGCCGACAGCGCCGATCACCTGGCTGGCTTCCAGCGGCATCAGGATCACTTTGCTGTTATTGGCCGATGCCAGCTTGCCGAGGGCATCGATGTATTTCTGCGCGACGAAGTAGTTGATGGCCTGCACGTTGCCGGTGGCGATCGCTTCGGAAACCACCTGGGTCGCGCGGGCCTCTGCCTCTGCCTGGCGCTCACGGGCTTCAGACTCCAGGAACGCGGCCTGGCGTCCACCTTCGGCTTCAAGAATCTGTGCCTGCTTCTTGCCTTCGGCAGTCAGGATCGCCGATGCCCGCAGGCCTTCGGCTTCCAGGATCTGTGCGCGCTTGATCCGCTCGGCTTTCATCTGGCCGGACATGGCGGCCATCAGGTCGGCGGGCGGGCTGATGTCCTTGATTTCGATCCGGGTGATCTTGATGCCCCACGGCGCCGTGGCTTCATCGACAGTGCGCAGCAGTTTTTCGTTGATGCCGTCGCGCTGGCTGAGCATGGCATCCAGCTCCATGGAGCCGAGCACGGTACGGATATTGGTTTGCAGCAGGTTGCGGATAGCGTGTTCGAGGTTGTTGACCTCGTAGGCGGCCTGCGCGGTATTGACCACCTGGAAGAAGCACACGGCATCGATCTGCACGGTGGCGTTGTCGGCGGTGATGACTTCCTGGGGCGGAATATCCAGCACGCTTTCCATCACGTTGATCTTGCGGCCGATGCGGTCCATGACCGGGATGATGATGTTGAGACCCGGCTTGAGGGTGTTGGTGTAACGGCCGAAGCGCTCGACGGTCCACTGATAGCCCTGGGGTACCACCTTGAAGCCCATGAACAGGATGGCAATGGCCAAACCCACGAAAAGAAGCAGTACGGTTCCGATCTGCATAGCGATTCCCTATCTGATGGTGTCAGTTAAACGACGTTCGGCCGATTGTAACGGTCTTGTCACCGATAAGAACGGTTTCAGCCCGCGGTAATCAAAGCATTTGTTACCGAATCCCCAGGTGTCACGCGCAACACCTCGGCCATCGTCGTCAGCCCCGCCTTTACTTTTCCCATACCGGCCAGGCGCAGGCTGCACATGCCTTGCGCAACCGCCTCTCTGCGCAGGGACTGCACGTCGGTGCCTGGGGTGATCAGCGCACGGAGCGATTCATTCAACACCATGATCTCGTAGACCCCTGCACGCCCCTGAAATCCGCTGTTTCGACATTCCGCACACCCCACCGCCTCGTGGACATCGCCTGCCGCCCGCTTGCAATGAGGGCACAGCAGCCGCACCAGGCGCTGCGCCATTACCCCCAATAATGTGGCCTTGATCAAATAATGAGCAATGCCCAGTTCCTGCAAGCGGCTGATGGCGCTGGGCGCATCGTTGGTGTGCAGCGTCGAGAGCACCAAATGTCCGGTCAGTGCGGCCTGGATCGCCATTTCGGCGGTTTCCTGGTCGCGGATTTCGCCGATCATGATGATGTCCGGGTCCTGGCGTAGCAGGGCTCGGATGCCGCTGGCGAACGTCAGGTCGATGTTGTGCTGCACCTGCATCTGGTTAAAGGCCGGCTCGACCATCTCGATCGGGTCTTCCACGGTGCAGAGGTTGATTTCTCGGGACGCCAGTTGCTTGAGCGTGGTGTAGAGGGTACTGGTCTTGCCTGAACCGGTAGGGCCCGTGACCAGGATGATGCCGTTGGCCTGGCGGGTCATGGCGTGCCATCGCTGCTGGTCCTCAGCGGACAAACCGAGCTGGTCGAAGTCCTTGAGCAGCACCTGCGGATCGAAAATCCGCATCACCAGTTTTTCGCCAAAGGCGGTGGGCAAGGTCGACAGGCGCAACTCGATTTCTGCGCCTGTGGGGCTTTTGGTCTTGATCCGGCCGTCCTGGGGTTTGCGTTTTTCCGCCACGTTCATGCGGCCCAGGCTTTTCAGGCGGCTGACCACAGCCATCGTCACCTGGGGTGGAAATTGATAGACGTCGTGCAACAGCCCATCAATGCGAAAGCGCATGCGCCCCTGTTCACGGCACGGCTCGATATGAATATCACTGGCCCGCTGGGCAAAGGCGTACTGCAACAGCCAATCGACGATATTGACGATATGCGCGTCGTTGGCATCCGGCTCCTGGTCACCGGCGCCGAGGTTGAGCAACTCGAAGTTGCCAGGCGCCGCGACCTTTTGATCCGCCCCGCTGACGGACTTCGCCAACCGGTAAAACTCGCTGATACAACGCTGAATGTCCTGGGGGTTGGCAACCACGCGCTTGATCGAGCGTTTGAGTACCTGTGCCAGTCCCGACTCCCAGCTGGTGACATGGGGCTGGGCGCTGGCAACGGTGACGGTCTGCGCGTCCACGGCCACTGCAAGGATGCTGTGGCGCTGGGCAAACGCCTGGGACATCAGCTGCACCACCGCCGCGACATCGATTTGCAGTGGGTCGATACGCCAATAAGGTTGCCCGGCATGCTGGGCAAGCCACTGGGTCAGGGTTTCCAGTGCCGGCCCATAGGCGGCGATACACTCCAGCGGGTGCTGGGCGTTACCGCCTGGCAGCGCCGATAAGCGCTGCGCGATGTCGGCAGTGATCAAGCCGCCCTCGACCAAGGCCGGGAGCAACTGATGCAGTTCCAATCGGTGATCAACAGACATGAAGGTTTTCCTGGGTAGCCTCGGACGAAACTTCAGGCTAGCCGGCCCTCGAAGATCCTCCTCCCAGCGTATGTTGCAGGCCTTTACTGAGCTGCTGCCGCCACTGCTGCGGGCCCTACGGAATCAACCGGCCACACGTGCAGCGTGCACACGCTGATCAGGTTTCGAATCTTTTCACCGATCACTTGGGCGCGATGCCAGCTCAGGCTTTCCATCACGATATCGATGTTCAGCAGGTCTTCTTGGCGGCTCACGGTGACCTGACTCGGTGTTAAGAACTGCAACGCAAAATAGTTGAGTACCCGACACAACACATCGGGCTCCGCTTCGGCGACGATCTGGTAATGCGCTCGGCAATGGGCGCTGTTGGCGGCCCACACATCGACGCGGGTCAGGGGGTGGGTGGTTTCGACGACATGCATGCTGATTCTCCAGATTCGACTGGAGAAATTTTTACATTCGCCTCGGGAGATTTCTTATCTAAGATGAGCCTGATTTGCGATTAATCGAATCAATCAATTCAGAATAGCCAGAATTAAAGGTATTTCTATGCACAGCGAGTTGGACGCCTACGACCGCCGCATCCTGGCCCTGTTGCAAGAGGACGCCTCGCTGTCCAGCGCGCAGATCGCCGAGCAAGTGGGCCTGTCCCAGTCGCCGTGCTGGCGGCGCATCCAGCGGCTCAAGGAAGAAGGGGTGATTCGCGGCCAGGTCACCCTGTTGGATCGCAAGAAGATCGGCCTCAATACGCAGATCTTCGCCGAGGTCAAACTCAACGCCCACGGCCGATCCAACTTCACCGAGTTCACCGAAGCGATTCGTGGGTTTCCCGAAGTCTTGGAGTGCTATGTGCTGATGGGGGCGGTGGATTTTCTGCTGCGCATCGTGACGTCGGACATTGAGGCGTACGAGCGGTTTTTCTTCGAGAAGCTGTCGATGGTGCCGGGGATTCAGGAGGTCAACTCGATTGTGGCGCTGTCTGAGATCAAGTCGACCACCAGCCTGCCAGTATTGCGCTGACCGGCCTCATCGGGGCAGTCGAATCGTCGTACCGCGACGATTCGACTGCCCCGATGGCGATATTACAGACGCAGGAGGGTCTTCCAGGCACGGTTCTGATACACCGCAATCGCCTGATGCATGCGCGCATCCAGCGACTCGTCGGTGATCGGCTGGTTGGCCAGTTGCACCAGCTTGTTCAGCTCGCCGTACAAACGATCCAGTTCCGGAATATCCACCACGTTACGCGCATGGTGCAGCCAGGCCTGGATGCGCTCGATGCGTGGCAGTTGCTCTGCCAGGTCTTCCGGCTGCTGCTGGTAGCGCGGCAGTTGAAGGGCGACGGCATCGTCGGCCAGCAGGCGCGGCAGCCAGTTGGTGATTTGCGCGGCGCCCTGGCGGTTGCCGCGCACGTTGCGGTCGGCGGTCCAGGTGCGGGCCATTAGCCAGCGCGACGTGTTCAGCGAGAACCAGCCCCAGCGTACGTCATCCAATTCTTCGGCGAATTGCTCGGGCGCGGCTTTGCGAATGTCTTCGTCGTCGTCACCGGCCTGGACCAGCGGGCGCCAGTCTTCCAGCAGTGCATCGAGTGCGCTGCGCAGTTCGCTGGTGGATTGACGCGGTGCGGCCTGGCCAAGGCTGCCGATCAGGGCGCGCAGTTCGCCGAGGTTGTCGACCCAGTCCTGCAGTAGACGCCAGTGGCCATTGAAGCGGTATTGCTCGGCCAGGCGCTGGCTGCTGCCGAGCAGGTGCCACATGATTGCGGCGAAGGCGTCGTCCAGCGGCATTTCGGCGTGGATCTGCGGGGCCGGCAGGCTCAAGGAGTAGCTGCTGGCGTCGTACAGGCGGTAGCCGCGCTCGGCCTTGCTGATGTCACACGGCATCAGTGCGAGGGTGGCGGCCAGCTCGGCGGCCAACTCCAGCAGGGCAGCCGGTTCGCCTTCGCGCAGTTCCAGTTCCAGCTCGCAGATTTCTTCTTTCTGCTTGCCGACCACCACATGGCCCAGGTCCAGGGCGGCTTCGATCACCACCTTGGCCTTGCCACGGCCCCAAGCGATTTCGGCGCGTTCGCGCACGAAGTCGGTGGTGAAGATCGGCTTGAGGGTCTTTTTGTCCAACTCGGCCAGCTGCTCGGGCCAGCACTCGCCGTCGAGTTTCTTTACGTCGAGCTTGGCTTTGGGCAGGTCCCAGTTGTACTCGTTGCGTTCCGACAAACCGGCGACGCTTTGGCCACGGGTCTTGAGGGTCTGGATAATGTCGTCACCGTCCTTGCGCAGGCGCAGGGCGACTTTGGCCTGGGCCAGGTCGCGCTCGGGGGTGTCGAAGTACTGGTTCATCAACTCACGGCGTTCCCAGCCACTTTTGTTGCGTTTTTTCAGTAACGGGTGCTCACGCAGCGCGGCGAGTGTTTCGCGGCTGACGCGGAGCTTGATTTCGGTTTCTTTCTGCATGGCCGGAAAATCCAGAATCGGGAGCGCAGCCGGGAAAAAGAGTGGCTGCCAAGGTCGTGCAGTGTACAGGACTGAGCCCGGCAACGCGCCGCAACGGTTTATTGTGTCGTGCAGATGGCTCTATAGTGGGGCTCATCCGGGAAGTAGGGAGACCGCGCATGCCGTTACCGTCCATGAAAGAGCAGTTCGCCGCGCTGATTGCCGCGCCTTCGGTCAGTTGCACCCAAGCGTCTCTCGACCAGACTAACCGCCCGGTGATCGATCTGCTCGCCAGTTGGTTGGGCGACCTGGGTTTCTCCATCGACATCCAGTCCGTCAGCCCCGGCAAATTCAACCTGTTGGCCAGTTTCGGCACTGGCCCCGGCGGTCTGGTGTTGGCCGGCCATAGCGATACCGTTCCTTATGACGCGGCGTTGTGGAAGACCGATCCGCTCAAGCTGACGGAAGTCGACGGCCGTTGGGTAGGATTGGGTAGTTGCGACATGAAGGGCTTTTTCGCGCTGGCGATTGAAGCGGTGTTGCCGCTGCTGGATCAGCCGTTCAAGCAGCCGTTGCTGATCCTCGCCACCTGCGATGAAGAAAGCTCCATGTCCGGTGCCCGGGCATTGGCCGAAGCCGGGCGCCCGCTGGGCCGCGCGGCGGTGATCGGCGAACCGACCGGCCTCAAGCCGATCCGCCTGCATAAAGGCGTGATGATGGAGCGCATCGACATTCTCGGCCAAAGTGGCCATTCGTCGGATCCAAGCCTGGGCCACAGCGCCCTGGAAGCCATGCACGACGCCATCGGTGAGCTGCGCGGCCTGCGCCTGGCCTGGCAGCGCGAGTACCGCAATGCACAATTCAGCGTGCCGCAACCGACCATGAACTTCGGCTGTATCCATGGCGGCGACAACCCCAACCGCATCTGTGGCCAGTGCTCCCTGGAATTCGACCTGCGGCCCTTGCCGGGCATGGATCCCGAAGTGCTGCGTGCGGCTATCCGGCAAAAGCTCGAACCGCTGGCCGAACGCCATAAAGTCAAGATCGACTACGCGCCGTTATTCCCCGCCGTGCCGCCGTTCGAACAGGCCGAAGACGCCGAGTTGGTGCGGGTCGCGGAACGATTGACCGGTCATCGTGCCGAAGCAGTAGCGTTCGGCACCGAAGCGCCTTATCTTCAGCGCCTTGGTTGTGAAACCCTGGTGCTGGGGCCTGGCGACATCGCCTGTGCCCATCAACCTGGCGAGTACCTCGAAATGTCACGCTTGACGCCTACAGTGCGTCTATTGCGGGAACTGATCGAACATTACTGCCTGAAACCTGCGTAAATTAACCCCTGTCCATTCGTACATAAGGAGAGCGAGCGTGTCGCCAAGCCTGTTCCGACGATAACCATCAGCCCGCTGTGCGTTTTCACGACTCATCCTTTTTCGGCTGCTTTTTATTACAGGCCCAGGTTCCATGCCCGACTACGTTAATTGGCTTCGTCACGCTTCGCCCTACATCAACGCCCACCGCGATTGCACCTTTGTGGTCATGTTGCCCGGCGACGGTGTGGATCATCCGAACTTCGGCAATATCGTCCACGACCTGGTGCTGCTCCACAGCCTGGGCGTGCGCCTGGTGCTGGTGCACGGTTCGCGCCCTCAGATCGAAGCGCGCCTTGAAGCGCGCGGCCTGATCCCGACTTACCACGAAGGCATGCGCATCACCGATGCCGCGACGCTGGAGTGTGTGATCGACGCGGTTGGCCACCTGCGTATCGCCATCGAAGCGCGCTTGTCGATGGACATGGCCTCGTCGCCGATGCAGGGCTCGCGCCTACGGGTGGCCAGCGGCAACCTGGTGACCGCGCGGCCTATTGGCGTGCTTGAAGGTGTGGATTACCACCACACCGGCGAAGTGCGCCGGGTCGACCGCAAGGGCATCAACCGCCTGCTGGATGAGCGCTCCATTGTGCTGTTGTCACCCCTGGGCTATTCGCCTACGGGTGAGATCTTCAACCTGGCCTGCGAAGACGTCGCCACCCGCGCCGCCATCGACTTGGGGGCCGACAAGCTGCTGCTGTTCGGCGCTGATCTCGGCCTGATCGATGAAAACGGCCGTCTGGTGCGCGAACTGCGCCCGCAACAAGTACCGGCGCATCTGCAACGCCTGGGCAGCAGCAACTACCAGTCCGAATTGCTCGATGCGGCCGCCCAGGCCTGCCGGGGTGGGGTAGGGCGCAGCCATATCGTCAGCTACGCCGAAGATGGCGCCTTGCTCACCGAGCTGTTTACCCGCGATGGCGGCGGTACGCTGGTGGCCCAGGAGCAATTCGAACTGGTGCGCGAGGCGGCGATTGAAGACGTCGGTGGTTTGCTCGACCTGATCAGCCCGCTGGAAGAGCAGGGCATCCTGGTACGCCGTTCGCGGGAAGTGCTCGAACGTGAGATCGAGCAGTTCAGCGTGGTGGAGCGCGAAGGCATGATCATCGCGTGTGCGGCGTTGTATCAGATCGCCGATTCGGACGCGGGTGAGCTGGCGTGCCTGGCGGTGAACCCTGAGTACCGCCATGGCGGGCGTGGTGATGAGCTGCTGGAGCGTATCGAAACCCGTGCCCGGGCGCAGGGTTTGAAGACCTTGTTTGTACTTACCACGCGGACTGCCCACTGGTTCCGTGAGCGCGGCTTTGTGCCGAGCAGCGTTGATCGCCTGCCGTCGGCGCGGGCCTCGCTGTACAACTACCAGCGTAACTCGAAGATTTTCGAGAAGGCCTTGTAAAGCCCTACCTCCCAAGTCAATGAGCAGGCTCGTGTAAGAGCCTGCCCGCGTCGCAGGCCAATCTGGCGTGCCGTCACGCACGACTAAAGTTTAAGCATTCTTGATCTGACGCCGATAACAGGATGGCGGCTATGGGTAGATTGTGGGAGTTCCACACACACCTGAATCGTCGAAGGGGCGGCTTGGACAGCAAAAGAAACTATTAGTGACACAAAAACTGTAACAAATTGACGAGAGGATGTGCCTTTGGCCATGATGGCGTCGCCTTTTTGATCGTGGGTGACGTATGCGGCAGAGCGTCAACACTAATCGTTCTAAAAAAGCGCTAATAAATACCCTTTAGGAATTAGCTTGTGGAGCAGATGGTCTATGCTCGCCTGTCCGCATCACGGAATGGCTTATTCCTGAATCGTATTAAAAAGAATGAAATAATTCTTTTTGGGTGTATGAAAAACTCATTACCCTGCAGGGACCAAATCAACGGTGGTTAGACGAAGGTAGTAGACACACAAGGTTACGATTGACTTGGCAGTCACTATCCGGTGCTAATCGCGCATCTGTGGATCAAGGGCGTCAGACCCGAGACCAAAGAAATACAAAAATTAGAAATGAGAGGAGCGGTACATGAAGAAGTCCACCTTGGCGTTGGCTATAGCGTTGGCGGCAGTCGCCCAGCAAGCTGCAGCAGCCGGTTTCATTGAAGACAGTAAGGCCAGTGTCAGCTCGCGTACCTTGTATTTCGATAACGATCAGCGTGATGGCGGTGCTGATCAACGCGAAACAGCTACCGGTCTGAAGTTCGATTACAAGTCTGGCTTCACTCAAGGTGTCGTTGGTTTTGGTATCGACGCCCAGGCATTGGTAGGTGTTCACTTGGATGGTGGCCGCGGTCATCACCCAAACAGCAACTCCTTCGTTCCAAGTGACACCGACGGTTCTGCGGTAAGCAGTTGGAGCAGTGCGAGTGCCAACGCCAAGGCCCGCTTCTCCAAGACCGAGGCACACTTGGGTGGTGCCCTGGCGCCGAACCTTCCAATCCTGATCGCGAGCGACGGCCGTTTGTTGCCGCAAAGCTTTGAAGGCGGCACTGTCACTTCCAAAGAAATCGACAACGTGACCTTTAACGCCGGTCAACTCGAACATGCCACTGGTCGTGCTTCAAGCAACAGCACTGGCCTGGCCGTCGCCGGCGGTACCGAGGAAAGCAATAAGTTCCGTTTTGGTGGCGCTGATTGGAAAGTCACCAAAGACTTGACCCTGCAGTACTACTACGCAAACCTCGAAGACTACTATAAGCAGCACTTCCTGGGCTTGTTGCACGTATACCCGATCAGCGAAGGTCAGTCATTCAAGACCGACCTGCGCTACTTCGACAGCAGTTCTGATGGCAAGAACGGTCAGGCTGGGTATCGCTTCAACAACAACGGTGGCTACGCGAAGAACACGGGTGAGGTTGATAACAAAACCTGGAGTGCCATGTTCACTTACACCCTGGGTGGCAGCGCCGTTATGCTCGGCCATCAGCGTGTCAGCGATGACGGTGGTTTCGTCTGGGTGAACCAGGGTAACGTTTTGGATGGTAATGGTCGTAACGAAGGTGCTGGCGGGTCGAGCTTCTACCTGTTCACCGACAGCATGATCAACTCCTTCGTCCGTGCGGGTGAAAACACCACCTTCGGTCAGTACTCTTATGACTTCGCTGCACTGGGTGTTCCAGGCCTGCGAACCTCGATTGCCTACTTGCACGGCGACAACATCAAAGCCGTGGGCGGTGGCAGTGATCAGTCCGAGTGGGAGCGCGATATGCGTATCGACTACACCATTCAGGCAGGCGCACTCAAAGGTTTTGGCACCACTCTGCGGCACGGTGCGTACCGTGGCAGCGGTACCGGTATCCAGGACCAGGATCAGACACGTCTGATCTTCAACTACACTTACAGCTTCTTGTAAGGCTGGATAAGGAAAACCTCGCGTTATCGCGAGGTTTTTCTCACGTTCAATCAAGTCGGGCTAAACCCCCGCAAGCCCTTCCTGAACCCCTCTTTGTACAGCGTCTCAAGGCCTTCTCGAACCTTGGAACCGATGGTGCGCCTCTCCATTTCCCACGTCCAATGAACACATTTTTAATATTCCTTTATCGTCTAGATAAATCGATATTTATTCTTTTTAAATAACCCGTAATCCATGCACAGTGGGCTCCATAAGCACTCACCAGGAGCCACACCATGAGCCTAAGACTGGGCGACATCGCCCCCGACTTCGAACAGGATTCCAGCGCCGGCAAGATTCGTTTTCACGAATGGCTGGGCGACAGCTGGGGTGTGTTGTTTTCCCACCCGGCGGACTTCACCCCGGTGTGCACCAGTGAGCTGGGCTTTACCGCCAAGCTCAAGGACGAATTCGCCAAGCGCGGCGTCAAGGCCATCGCCCTGTCGGTGGACCCGGTGGACTCGCACCACAAGTGGATCGAAGACATCAACGAAACCCAGGACACCGTCGTCAATTTCCCGATCCTGGCCGACGCCGACCGCAAGGTTTCGGACCTCTACGACCTGATCCACCCGAACGCCAGTGACACCCTCACCGTGCGTTCCTTGTTCGTGATCGACCCGAACAAGAAGGTCCGCCTGACCATCACCTACCCGGCCAGCACCGGCCGTAATTTCCACGAAATCCTGCGGGTCATCGACTCGCTGCAACTGACCGACAACTACAAAGTCGCCACCCCCGCCAACTGGCAGGACGGTGATGAAGTGGTGATCGTGCCGTCGCTCAAGGATGAGGAAGAGATCAAGAAGCGCTTTCCGAAGGGTTATCGGGCGGTGAAGCCCTACCTGCGGCTTACTCCACAACCCAATCGTTGAAACTGAATCACAACAGGGGTTTTCAGGCCGTGTTTACGGCCTTTTTTTTCGCCTAAAGACTCAGAATCTGTATATGCATTTAAAGAATAAACAAATGAAAAAATAAGATTTATAGATATATAAATCTGCTGCTAAGGTCTGTTCCATCTTGGCGCTATCGCCACACAGCGAACCGCCGGCACTTGCTCAAGGAATTCCTGCATGTTGGTCGTAACACTTGGAGGCAGTCCCAGCCAGCGTTCCCGCTCCGGGGTCTTGCTGGAAAAAACCCGTCAGTGGTTGCAAGACAAAGGCGTTGAAGTGGTGAGTTACCAGATACGGGACTTCCCGGCTGAAGACTTGCTGCATGCGCGCTTCGACAGCCCCAAGGTCATTGACCTGCTGCAACAGGTGGCTAACGCGGATGGCCTGGTGATCGCCACGCCGGTGTACAAGGCGTCGTTCTCCGGCGCGTTGAAAACCGTGCTGGACCTGCTGCCCGAACGCGCCCTGGCCCACAAGGTTGTGCTGCCGATGGCGACCGGCGGCAGCATCGCCCACATGCTGGCGGTGGATTACGCCTTGAAGCCGGTATTGTCGGCCCTCAAAGCCCAGGAACTGCTCCACGGGATTTTCGCCGAAGACAGCCAGATCGCCTACGGCGAAGGCAGTGCCCAGGCGCAACTGGTGCCGGTCCTCGAACACCGTTTGCACGAAGCCCTGGAGACGCTTTATGGCGCCATGGCCCGTCGTCCGAAACCGCTGGACCCGCATGTGTTGAATGAACGTTTGTTGAGTGCTCGCTGGAGCATTTAAGTAAGCCTCACCGCTATATAGATGTACTCACCTTACTCAGCCGCCAACGGCCAAGCAGGTGCAGCCAACCCCCTCATCGCACTATTTGGAGAGAGCGCCATGCGCACTGTCATCTTGCGTCGTGGTCTGGTCGCACTGTTTGTTGCGGCTGTGTCCTTCGGCGCCATCGTTCAGGCTCAAGCCGCCGAGACCCTGCGGATCGGTTACCAGAAATACGGAACCCTGGTGCTGCTCAAGGCCAAGGGCACCCTGGAAAAACGCCTGGCCGCCCAAGGTGTGCAGGTGCAATGGACCGAGTTTCCCGGCGGCCCGCAACTGCTCGAAGGCCTGAACGTCGGCTCCATCGACTTCGGTGTCACCGGCGAAACCCCGCCGGTCTTCGCCCAGGCCGCCGGTGCCGACCTGCTCTATGTGGCCTACGAGCCGCCAGCGCCCACCAGTGAAGCGATCCTGGTGCCGAAAGACTCGACGATCAAATCGGTGGCCGAGCTCAAGGGCAAGAAAGTCGTGCTCAACAAAGGCTCCAACGTGCACTACCTGCTGGTGCGTGCCCTGGAAGACGCCGGCCTGAAATACACCGACGTGCAGACCGTCTTCCTGCCGCCCGCCGATGCCCGTGCCGCCTTCGAGCGTGGCAGCGTGGATGCGTGGGTGATCTGGGACCCGTACCAGGCCGCCGCCGAGAAACAACTGCAAGCGCGCACCCTGCGTGACGGCACCGGCATCGCCGACAACCACCAGTTCTACCTGGCCACCAAGCCGTACGCCGAAAAGCACCCTGAAGTGGTCAAGGCGCTGATCGAAGAAGTGCGTGCGGTGGGCGAGTGGTCCAAGGCCAACCCTCAGGAAGTGACCGAGCAGGTCGCACCACTGCTCGGCCTGCCGGCTGACATCACCCTGACCTTGGTAAAACGCCAGGGCTACGGCGCGCTGTTCCTGACCCCGGAAGTGGTGGTGGCCCAGCAGAAAATCGCCGACAGCTTCTACCAACTCAAATTGATCCCCAAGCCCTTGAGCATCAAGGACGTGATCTGGACGCCACCTGCTGCCGTGGCTAAAGCGCCGTAATCCGATTTCTTCAGGAGACAACTCCATGAGCCTCACTATTTTCTGGTTCCTGCCTACCCACGGCGACGGCCATTACCTTGGCACCGCCGAAGGCGCTCGCGCTGTTGATCACGGTTATCTGCAGCAAGTGGCCCAGGCCGCTGACCGCCTGGGATTCGGCGGGGTGCTGATCCCCACCGGTCGTTCCTGCGAAGACTCGTGGTTGGTGGCCGCCTCGCTGATCCCGGTGACCCAGCGTTTGAAATTTCTTGTCGCACTGCGCCCCGGGATCATTTCCCCGACGGTGGCGGCGCGCCAGGCCGCGACCCTGGACCGCCTGTCCGGCGGCCGCGCGCTGTTCAACCTGGTGACCGGTGGTGACCCGGAAGAGCTGGCCGGCGATGGCTTGTTCCTCAGTCACGAAGAGCGTTATCAGGCTTCGGTGGAATTCACCCGTATCTGGCGCCGCGTGCTGGAAGGCGAAACCGTGGATTACGACGGCGAGCACATCAGCGTCAAAGGCGCCAAGTTGCTCTACCCACCGATCCAGCAACCACGCCCGCCGCTGTACTTCGGCGGTTCCTCCGAAGCGGCCCAGGACCTGGCCGCCGAACAAGTGGAGATGGTGCTGACCTGGGGCGAGCCACCGGCCGCGGTCGCCGAGAAGATCGAACAGGTGCGGGCCAAGGCGGCGAAACTCGGGCGCACCGTGCGCTTCGGCATTCGTCTGCATGTGATCGTGCGCGAAACCAATGATGAAGCCTGGAAAGCCGCCGACAAACTGATCTCCCATCTGGACGACGACACCATCGCCCGTGCCCAAGCTTCCCTGGCGCGCTTCGATTCCGTCGGCCAGCAGCGCATGGCGGCCTTGCATGGCGGTAATCGCGACAACCTGGAAGTCAGCCCCAACCTGTGGGCCGGCGTCGGCCTGGTGCGTGGCGGTGCTGGCACCGCGCTGGTGGGCGATGGTCCGACGGTTGCAGAACGGGTCAAGGAGTACGCAGCGCTGGGCATCGACACCTTCATCTTCTCCGGTTATCCACACTTGGAAGAGTCGTATCGGGTTGCCGAGCTGCTGTTCCCGCACCTGGATATCGAACGTCCAGAGTTGCCGAAAAGCGCCGGTTACGTGAGCCCGTTCGGCGAAATGGTCGCCAACGATATCCTTCCCAAAGCTGCGTCACAGAGCTGAGGCGGCGCCATGAACTTTGAAAAATTGAGCCATCGCGTGGCGCCCTGGGTGCTGCCGATTCTATTGCTGGCGGTGTGGCAGTTATCGGTGTCGGCGGGCTGGTTGTCGACGCGTATTCTGCCGGCGCCCAGCGCGGTGATTGAGGCCGGGGTCAACCTGGTGCGCAGCGGCGAAATCTGGACGCACCTGGCTATCAGTGGCTGGCGGGCGGGCCTGGGCTTTGTGATCGGTGGCAGCATCGGCCTGGCGCTGGGATTTATCACCGGCCTGTCGACGTGGGGCGAACGCCTGCTGGACAGCTCGGTGCAGATGATCCGCAACGTGCCGCATTTGGCGCTGATTCCGCTGGTGATCCTGTGGTTCGGCATCGATGAGACCGCAAAGATTTTCCTGGTGGCCCTCGGCACGCTGTTCCCGATCTACCTCAACACTTACCACGGCATCCGCAACGTCGACCCGGCTCTGGTGGAAATGTCGCGCAGCTATGGCTTGTCCGGCTTCAGCCTGTTCTGGCAAGTGATCCTGCCGGGCGCGCTGCCGTCGATCCTGGTGGGCGTGCGCTTTGCCCTGGGCTTTATGTGGCTGACGCTGATCGTGGCGGAAACCATCTCTGCCAGCTCCGGCATTGGTTACCTGGCGATGAACGCCCGCGAATTCCTGCAAACCGACGTAGTGGTGTTGGCCATCGTGATGTACGCCATCCTCGGCAAACTGGCCGACCTGGCCGCTCGCGGTCTGGAACGTGTTTGGCTGCGCTGGCACCCGGCGTATCAAGTCAATAAAGGAGGTGCGGCATGACCGCTCAACAACCTCCGCGCCTGCTGAAAGGGATTCCCCTGGCGGTGCGCAAATTGCGCAAGGCCTTCGGCGCGCGGGAAGTGCTCAAGGAAATCGATCTGCACATTCCGGCGGGCCAGTTCGTGGCCGTGGTCGGTCGCAGTGGCTGCGGTAAAAGTACGTTACTGCGCTTGTTGGCCGGCCTGGACAAAGCCAGCGGCGGCGAGCTGCTGGCCGGTTCGGCGCCGCTGAGCGAGGCGATTGAAGACACGCGGTTGATGTTCCAGGAAGCGCGCCTGCTGCCGTGGAAAAAGATCATCGACAACGTCGGCTTGGGCCTCAAAGGTAACTGGCGCCCTAAAGCCTTGGAAGCCCTGGAAGCGGTCGGCCTGGCCGAGCGTGCCAATGAGTGGCCGGCGGCCTTGTCCGGTGGCCAGAAGCAACGCGTGGCCCTGGCTCGCGCGCTGATCCACCAGCCGCGCTTGCTGCTGCTGGATGAGCCGCTGGGTGCGTTGGACGCCCTGACCCGTATCGAGATGCAGCAACTGATCGAAAACCTTTGGCAAAAGCACGGTTTCACCGTGTTGCTGGTGACCCATGACGTCAGCGAAGCCGTGGCCATTGCCGACCGGGTAATCCTGATCGAAGACGGCGAGATCGGCCTCGACCTGATCGTCGATCTGCCGCGCCCACGGGCCCGTGGTTCATATCGCCTGGCCGCGCTGGAAGCCGAAGTGCTCAACCGTGTGCTGTCGTTGCCCGGTACCCCGCCGGACCCCGAACCTGTTTCACCGCTGCCTACGCAATTGCGTTGGGCTCAATAACTCACTTGTCCCGAGAAGGAAGAACACCATGACTATTAAAGCCATCAACGTGCGTAACCAGTTCAAAGGCACCATCAAGGAAATCGTAGTCGGCGATGTGCTGTCGGAAATCGACGTGCAGACCGCGTCCGGTATCGTCACTTCCGTGATCACCACCCGCTCGGTCAAAGAGCTGGAGCTGGTGATCGGCAGTGAAGTGATTGCCTTCGTGAAGTCCACCGAGGTGTCGATCGCCAAGTTGTGATTTGCGTCGCTCTTGAGACCGTCATCGGGGGCAAGCCCCCTCCCACATATTGATCTGTGAACACATTCAAAATGTGGCAGGGGGCTTGCCCCCGATGAGGCCGGCCCAGCCAACCCAGGATTCAGCGCTTAGGCAGATACGCTGGCAAATACAGCCCCACATACGCATCAAAAACCCGCATCCCTTCCTCCGCCATACGCGGCGTGATCAGCCCATGCTGATGCACCGAGCGCGCATACACGCGGTCGCTCAGCTCCAGCGCCAGGGCGAACACATCCACATCGCTGGGCAGTGTCGGCACTTCGAAATGGCGGTTGAACACCTTGAACATCAGATCGCCCAGTTCCAGATCATGCTGGCGGTCGGCCTGGGTCACTTCGGTGAGGCCATGCTGCGCCAGGATCAACTGGCGCGCGGCGGCGTCCTGATCGTAGATGATGAGCATGCGTTGTTCGACGATGTAGGACAGATCGCGCCAATGCTTGAGTGAATCGTGGTCGATGGGCGCCTGGATGGCCGCACGGAATGCGGCATGCACATCCGCCGTCAACGCCTCCAGCAGCGCCGGCACACTGGCGAAAAAGTGATACACCGACGACGGCGGAATCTGCGCGCGCTCGGCCACGCTGTAGATCGACAAATTCGCCACGCCTTCGGCGGCCAGCAAGGTGCGGGCGGCGTCGAGAATCGCGTCGATCCGCGCCTGGCTGCGGGCACGGGGTTTGCGAAGGGTGGCGGGGCGGGTGGTCATGGAAGTCTCCTACAAGGCAGCGGGCATTGTATGAGCAGGAAGGAGTGTTGTCTTCCAGACCCCTCCCACACTTTGATCTGTGAATACATTCAAATGTGGGAGGGGGCTTGCCCCCGATGAGGCCAACTCGATCTACCGGAAGAAACCCATAAAAAAACGCCACAGGCCAAAGGCCCGCAGCGTTTTTTCAATGCAGCAACCGCTTACACGGTATGCAGGTACCAGTTGTACTCAAGGTCGGAGATGGAGTGTTCGAACTCTTCCAGCTCACTTTCCTTACAGGCGACGAAGATATCGATGTATTTAGGATCGATGTACTTGGCCATCACCTCGCTGTCGTCCAACTCGCGCAGGGCATCGCGCAGGTTGTTCGGCAGGCTCTGTTCGTTCTGCTCGTAGCTGTTGCCTTCCACGGGTGCGCCCGGTTCGATCTTGTTGGTCAGACCGTGGTGCACGCCTGCCAGGACCGAAGCCATCAGCAGGTAAGGGTTGGCGTCGGCACCGGCCACACGGTGTTCGATCCGTACGGCGTCGGACGAGCCGGTCGGTACGCGAATCGCCACGGTGCGGTTGTCCAGGCCCCAGCACGGCGAGTTCGGCACGTAGAACTGTGCGCCGAAACGACGGTAGGAGTTGACGTTAGGGCACAGGAACGCCATTTGGGCGGGTAGGGTCTCGAGCACACCGCCGATCGCGTGACGCAATGCGGCGTTCTGCTCGGGATCCTCGCTGGCAAAGATGTTCTTGCCGTCCTTGTCCAGGATCGAGATATGTACGTGCAAACCGTTACCTGCCTGGCCTGGGTAAGGCTTGGCCATGAAGGTGGTATCCATCTCATGGTCGTAGGCGATGTTCTTGATCAGGCGCTTGAGCAGTACTGCGTAGTCGCAGGCCTTGATTGGGTCGGCCACGTGGTGCAGGTTCACTTCGAACTGCGCCGGGGCACTTTCCTTGACGATGGCGTCGGCCGGGATGCCTTGCTCTTTGGCACCTTCCAGGATGTCCTGGAGGCAGTCGACGTATTCGTCGAGGTCGTCGATCAGGTAGACCTGTGTCGAGTGCGGGCGTTTGCCGGAGATCGGCGAGCGGGGCGGTTGTGGGCGGCCGTTCACGTTCTCCTGGTCGATCAGGTAGAACTCAAGCTCGAAGGCGGCGCAGATGGTCAGACCGAGGTCGTCAAACTTGCTTACAACTTGGCGGAGCACTTCGCGCGGATCGGCGAAGAAAGGTTCACCTTCAAGTTCGTGCATGGTCATCAGCAGTTGCGCGGTAGGGCGCTTTTGCCAAGGTTCATTGCACAGGGTGTCAGGGATCGGATAACAGATTCGGTCAGCATCACCGATGTCCAGGCCCAGGCCGGTGCTTTCCACCGTCGAGCCATTGATATCCAGGGCAAATAAAGAGGCAGGCAGGTTAATGCCCTTCTCGTAAACCTTGTGGAGGCTGGTGCGTTCGATGCGCTTACCGCGCACCACACCATTCATATCCGCAATTAGAAGGTCTACGTACAGAACCTCAGGATGATCCTTAAGGAACGCGTTCGCTTCGTTAAGCTGAACGGCACGCGGGGGTACCGACATGATGCAACACCTTTGTTGTTAAAAATATCAATCATTGATCTTTTCTGGTTTCAGTCAACCCGAACGGCATGCCGAAGTCAAGCGAGGCCTTTTTTGCCCTAAAAAAGCGCCGTGGCGGCATTTTTGGGGCTTTTTGGGGCGGTTTTTTCGGGTTGACGGGCTTGGGACTCGCAGGCTTGAGCGGGCCGTGTTGTATTTTTTACGGGGGTGTTGTGTAAAAAAATGAACAAGGCTAAGCTCGATTCAAACCCATAACAGCAATAATACCGGGGTGCTTCATGTCTCGCCTGCCGCCACTCGGCGTCTCAGCCTGCTTCAGCCAGGCTTTGTCCGCAGTCCGTTCGTCCCGCGTGAGTGCCCACGCACCGGCCAATATTCTTGACGGCCCATCCGCTCTCCTCTTTGCCATTTCGACTGCCACTGACCGGCTCTCTTCTGCGCGGCCGCTCATGATTCTGCACGACTTTGGCTTGAGGAATGCAACGCTGCAGCAAATGGCAGGTAAGCTCCTACCCTGAACGAAAAAACGACGCGGATGCTGCGTCAACCAACGCCTGGCCTTTAATGGATGCCAGGAAACCCAGCCCAGAGGCATTTATGAGTAACAACCTCGACCAGCTCACCGATTGGTTGAAAGACCACAAGATCACAGAAGTCGAATGCATGATTGGCGACCTGACCGGTATCACCCGGGGCAAGATCTCGCCGACCAACAAGTTCATCGCCGAAAAAGGCATGCGCCTGCCCGAGAGCGTTCTGTTGCAGACCGTGACCGGCGACTATGTCGAAGACGACATCTATTACGAATTGCTCGACCCGGCGGACATCGACATGATCTGCCGCCCCGACCAAAACGCGGTGTTCCTGGTGCCCTGGGCCATCGAGCCGACCGCCCAGGTGATCCACGACACCTACGACAAGCAAGGCAACCCGATCGAGCTGTCGCCGCGCAACGTACTCAAGAAAGTCCTCAAGCTCTACGCCGACAAAGGCTGGCAGCCCATCGTGGCGCCTGAGATGGAGTTCTACCTGACCAAACGCTGCGAAGACCCTGACTTCCCGCTGCAACCGCCGATCGGTCGTTCCGGGCGTCCGGAGACCGGCCGCCAGTCCTTCTCTATAGAAGCAGCCAACGAATTCGACCCGTTGTTCGAAGACGTCTATGACTGGTGCGAGCTGCAGGAGCTGGACCTCGACACCCTGATCCACGAAGACGGCACGGCGCAGATGGAAATCAACTTCCGTCACGGTGATGCCTTGTCCCTGGCCGACCAGATCCTGGTGTTCAAGCGCACCATGCGTGAAGCCGCGCTCAAGCACGACGTGGCGGCCACCTTCATGGCCAAGCCGATGACCGGCGAGCCCGGCAGCGCGATGCACCTGCACCAGAGCATCATCGACATCGCCACCGGCAAGAACGTCTTCTCTAACGAAGACGGGACCATGAGCCAACTGTTCCTCAACCACATTGGCGGCCTGCAGAAGTTCATCCCTGAATTGCTGCCGCTGTTTGCTCCCAACGTGAACTCGTTCCGTCGCTTCCTGCCCGACACCTCGGCGCCGGTGAACGTGGAGTGGGGCGAAGAAAACCGCACCGTCGGCCTGCGCGTCCCGGATGCCGGCCCGCAGAACCGTCGCGTGGAAAACCGCCTGCCGGGCGCCGACGCCAACCCGTACCTGGCGATTGCCGCCAGCCTGCTGTGTGGCTACATCGGTATGGTCGAAGGCCATAACCCGAGCGCCCCGGTGGTGGGGCGTGGTTACGAGCGCCGCAACCTGCGCCTGCCGTTGACCATCGAAGACGCCCTGGAGCGTATGGAAAACAGCAAGACCATCGAGAAATACCTGGGTCAGAAATTCATCACAGGCTACGTCGCGGTCAAGCGGGCCGAGCATGAAAACTTCAAGCGCGTGATCAGTTCGTGGGAGCGGGAATTCCTGCTCTTCGCCGTCTGATGCGCCGGGCGCACGGGGAAACCTGTGCGCCCTTCACTGAAAAGTCTAGGAGATTGGTATGTCCAGCAACAACCCGCAAACCCGTGAATGGCAAGCCTTGAGCAGTGATCACCACCTGGCGCCGTTCAGCGACTTCAAGCAATTGAAAGAGAAAGGCCCACGGATCATCACCAAAGCCCACGGCGTTTACCTGTGGGACAGCGAAGGCAACAAGATCCTCGACGGCATGGCCGGCCTGTGGTGCGTGGCGATCGGTTACGGTCGCGATGAACTGGCCGACGCCGCCGCCAAGCAAATGAAAGAACTGCCGTACTACAACCTGTTCTTCCAGACCGCTCACCCACCTGTACTGGAGTTGGCCAAGGCGATTTCCGACATCGCGCCTGCCGGCATGAACCACGTGTTCTTCACCGGTTCCGGCTCCGAAGGCAACGACACCATGTTGCGTATGGTCCGCCACTATTGGGCGATCAAGGGCCAGCCGAACAAGAAAACCATCATCAGCCGCAAGAATGGCTACCACGGCTCCACCGTGGCTGGCGCCAGCCTGGGCGGCATGACCTATATGCATGAACAGGGCGACTTGCCGATCCCGGGCATTGTCCATATCGCCCAGCCGTACTGGTTCGGCGAAGGCGGCGACATGAGCCCCGAAGAGTTCGGGATCTGGGCGGCCAACCAACTGGAAGAAAAGATCCTGGAACTGGGCGTGGACAACGTCGGTGCCTTTATTGCCGAGCCGATCCAGGGCGCCGGCGGCGTGATCGTACCGCCAGACAGCTACTGGCCGCGCATCAAGGAAATCCTCGCCAAGTACGACATCTTGTTTGTTGCCGACGAAGTGATCTGCGGTTTCGGCCGTACCGGTGAGTGGTTCGGTAGCGATTTCTACGACCTCAAGCCCCACATGATGACCATCGCCAAGGGCCTGACCTCCGGTTACATCCCCATGGGCGGCCTGATCGTGCGCGACGACGTGGTGGCCGTGCTCAACGAAGGCGGTGATTTCAACCACGGCTTCACCTACTCCGGCCACCCGGTGGCTGCGGCAGTGGCCCTGGAAAACATCCGCATCATGCGCGATGAAAAAATCGTTAACCGCGTCCACGACGAAACGGCACCGTATTTGCAGAAACGTCTGAGGGAGCTGGCGGATCACCCGTTGGTGGGGGAAGTGCGCGGTGTCGGCATGCTCGGTGCAATTGAGCTGGTTCAGGACAAGGCGACGCGCAAGCGTTACGAGGGCCGGGGCGTAGGCATGATCTGCCGAACCTTCTGCTTCGAGAATGGCCTGATCATGCGTGCCGTGGGCGACACCATGATCATTTCGCCGCCTCTGGTGATCAGCAAGGCTGAAATCGACGAGTTAGTGACCAAGGCTCGTCATTGCCTGGACCTGACTTTGGCGGCATTGCAGGGCTAAGTGCTAGGCTCAGTGCGCAGCGCACCGGGCAGTTATAAATGTAGGGGCTTTGGTTGAAAGCCGGCCCCTGAACTTGCCAGACTGTCGCCCTGTTTTGTTGCCCTCTGGAAGGGTCGCTGAACATAAAAGAACGTGGCCCAAAAAAGAAAAATTGGAGCATCACCAAATGAAGGCATTAGGTTTGAAGAACGCTGGCAAGACCCTCCTGGCCTTGTCCCTGATGGGCGCAATGGCGGGCGCGGCCCAGGCAGACGATAACGTGCTGCACGTCTACAACTGGTCCGACTACATTGCACCGGACACCATCGCCAACTTTGAAAAAGAGTCGGGCATTAAAGTGGTGTACGACGTTTTTGACAGCAACGAGACACTCGAAGCCAAGTTGCTGGCAGGCAAGTCCGGTTACGACATCGTCGTACCGTCGAACAACTTCCTCGCCAAGCAGATCAAGGCCGGTGTCTACCAGGAGCTGGACAAGTCCAAACTGTCCAACTACGGCAACCTGAACACCTCCCTGCTTAAAGCCGTGTCGGTCAGCGACCCGGACAACAAGCATGCTTTCCCGTACATGTGGGGTTCGATCGGCATCGGCTACAACCCGGACAAGGTCAAGGCCGCGCTGGGCGTGGACAAGATCGATTCGTGGGACGTGCTGCTCAAGCCTGAAAATATCGCCAAGCTCAAGAGCTGCGGCGTGAGCTTCCTCGACTCGCCGACCGAAATGCTGCCGATCGCGCTGCATTACCTGGGCCTGCCAACCGACAGCCAGAAGAAAGAAGACCTCAAGCAGGCCGAAGCGCTCTTCTTGAAAATCCGTCCTTCGATCGGCTACTTCCACTCGTCCAAGTACATCTCCGACCTGGCCAACGGCAACATCTGCGTAGCCGTGGGTTACTCGGGTGACATCCAGCAGGCCAAGTCCCGCGCGGCTGAAGCCGGTGGCAAGGTCAAGGTGGCCTACGACATTCCGAAAGAAGGCGCCGGTAGCTTCTTCGACATGGTCGCCATCCCTAAAGATGCCGAAAACGTCGACGCTGCTTATAAGTTCTTGAACTACCTGCTCAAGCCGGAAGTCATGGCTTCGATCACCAACAGCGTGCGCTTCCCGAACGGTAACGAGAAGGCCACCGCACTGGTCGACAAAGACATCACCAATGACCCGGGCATCTACCCGCCAGCGGATGTGCAAGCCAAGCTCTACGCCATTGCAGACTTGCCGGCTGCCACCCAGCGTGAAATGACACGCAGCTGGACCAAGATCAAGTCCGGTAAATAAACCGGTCTTTGTTAACCACCGCGCAGCCCGCGGTGGTTAATGAAACAAATAAATGACAGAAAGTTTTGCCGGATCGGTTTATCGAGGGTAAGTTGCGCGCCGGTTTTGTTGCCGGGCAACAACTTTAAGGCCCAACTATTTAAGAGGACCTCCACTTGCCAATTTCTTTATTTCGCCAAGCCTTGCTGGTAGGTGCAGGTATCACGCTGGCTGTCAGCGTGCAGGCTGCACCGACTGTGCATATTTATAACTGGTCGGATTACATCGGCCCCGACACCCTGGCCAACTTCGAAAAGGCCACCGGCATCAAACCCGTGTATGACGTGTTTGATTCCAACGAAACCCTGGAAGGCAAGTTACTGGCCGGGCGTACCGGCTATGACGTGGTGGTGCCGTCCAACCACTTCCTCGGCAAGCAGATCAAGGCCGGTGCGTTCCAGAAGCTCGACAAGTCGCTGCTGACGAACTACGCCAACCTGGATCCGGTGTTGCTCAAGCGCCTGGAGAAGAACGACCCTGGCAATCAGTACGCCGTGCCGTACCTGTGGGGTACCAATGGCATCGGTTACAACGTCGACAAAGTGAAGGAAGTGCTGGGCGTCGACAAGATCGACTCCTGGGCCGTGTTGTTCGAACCGGAAAACATGAAGAAGCTGGCCACCTGCGGTGTGTCGTTCATGGACTCGGCGGACGAAATGCTGCCGGCAGTGCTTAACTACATGGGCCTGGACCCTAACAGCACCAACCCGGACGACTACAAGAAGGCTGAAGAAAAGCTGCTCAAAGTGCGGCCCTACGTGACCTACTTCCATTCTTCCAAATACATCTCCGACCTGGCCAACGGCAACATCTGCGTGGCCGCCGGGTTCTCCGGCGATGTGTTCCAGGCCAAGGCTCGCGCAAGCGAAGCGGGCAAAGGCGTGAACATCGCCTACGCAATTCCGAAGGAAGGCGGCAACCTGTGGTTTGACGTGCTGGCGATTCCCAAGGATGCCACCAACGTCAAGGAAGCCCACGCCTTCATCAACTATTTGCTGAAATCTGAGGTGATCGCTCAGGTCAGTGACACCGTCGGCTACGCCAACCCTAACCCAGGGGCGGACAAGCTGATGGAGCAATCGATACGCACCGACGAAGCGGTTTACCCACCGCAGGCGGTTCTCGACAGGACATTCGTCAACTTCGAGCTACCCCCGAAAGTGCAGCGTTTAATGACCCGTAGCTGGACCAAGGTCAAGACGGGTAAGTAAGGCTCACACTATCCTGGGTTCGCCCGCCTCGGGCGAACTGCACTCTTTTTTGGGAGTTTCGTAAATGGCAGTTGCCTCCGGCGCCTATAAGAAAGCCCTCGAGGGCGACCAGACACCGAAAAAGGTGCTGGTCAAAATCGACCGGGTCACGAAGAAGTTCGACGAGACGATTGCCGTGGACGATGTGTCCCTGGAAATCAAGAAAGGCGAGATCTTCGCCTTGCTCGGCGGTTCGGGTTCGGGCAAGTCCACCCTGCTGCGTATGCTCGCAGGCTTCGAGCGCCCGACTGAAGGTCGGATTTACCTCGACGGTGTGGACATCACCGATATGCCGCCCTACGAGCGGCCGATCAACATGATGTTCCAGTCCTACGCCTTGTTCCCACACATGACCGTGGCGCAGAACATTGCGTTCGGCCTGCAACAGGACAAGATCCCCAAGGCCGAGGTCGATGCCCGCGTGGCCGAAATGCTCAAGCTGGTCCAGATGAGCCAGTACGCCAAGCGCAAGCCGCACCAGTTGTCCGGTGGCCAGCGTCAGCGTGTGGCGTTGGCCCGCTCCCTGGCCAAGCGCCCGAAACTGCTGCTGCTCGATGAGCCGATGGGCGCCCTCGATAAAAAGCTGCGCTCGCAGATGCAACTGGAACTGGTAGAGATCATCGAGCGCGTCGGCGTGACCTGCGTGATGGTGACGCACGACCAGGAAGAGGCCATGACCATGGCCGAGCGCATCGCGATCATGCACCTGGGCTGGATCGCCCAGATCGGCAGCCCGATCGACATCTACGAGACGCCGACCAGCCGCCTGGTGTGCGAATTCATCGGTAACGTCAACATCTTCGACACCCAGGTGGTGGACGACGCCGAAGGCCACGCGGTGCTCAAGTGCCCGGACCTGGACCGCGATATCTACGTGGGCTACGGCATCGCCACCTCGGTGGAAGACAAGTCGGTGACCTACGCCATCCGCCCGGAAAAACTGCTGGTCACCACCGAAATGCCGACCTGCGAGCACAACTGGTCCAGCGGCAAGGTGCACGACATCGCCTACCTGGGCGGCCACTCGGTGTTCTACGTCGAGCTGCCAAGCGGCAAGCTGGTGCAGTCCTTCGTCGCCAACGCCGAACGCCGTGGCCAGCGTCCAACCTGGGGTGACCAGGTGTACGTGTGGTGGGAAGACGACAGCGGCGTGGTACTGCGCACATGAACATGAAGAAGCTCAAGCGGCGCTTGCACCGCATCGTCCCCAGTGGCAAGCAGGTGGTCATCGGGATTCCGTTCCTGTGGCTGTTCCTGTTTTTCGCCCTGCCGTTTTTCATTGTCCTGAAAATCAGCTTCGCCGAAGCCGACGTAGCGATCCCGCCGTACACCGAGATCTACACCTACGTCGAACAGAAGCTGCAGGTGGTGCTGAACCTGGCCAACTACAGTTTGCTGGCAGGTGATGAGCTGTACATCGCGGCGTACCTGGGCTCGCTGAAAATGGCGTTCTTCAGCACGCTGCTGTGCCTGCTGATCGGCTACCCGATGGCCTACGCCATTGCCACTGCGCGCAAAGAGATGCAGACCGTGCTGGTGCTGCTGATCATGATGCCGACCTGGACCGCGATCCTGATCCGCGTGTATGCGTGGATGGGCATCCTCAGCAACAACGGTTTGCTCAATGGCTTCCTGATGTCCATGGGGTTGATCAACGAGCCGCTGCAGATCCTCAACACCAACATCGCGGTGTATATCGGCGTGGTCTATTCGTACCTGCCGTTCATGATCCTGCCGCTGTACGCCAACCTGGTGAAGCATGACCAGAGCCTGCTGGAAGCCGCATCGGACCTGGGTTCGAGCACATTCAACAGCTTCTGGAAAATCACCGTGCCGCTGTCCAAGAACGGCATCATCGCCGGCTGCATGCTGGTGTTTATCCCGGTGGTGGGCGAGTTCGTGATCCCGGAACTGCTCGGCGGCCCGGAAACCCTGATGATCGGTAAAGTGTTGTGGCAAGAGTTCTTCAACAACCGTGACTGGCCGGTGGCGTCTGCCCTGGCGGTAGTGATGCTGGCGATCCTGATCGTGCCCATCATTCTGTTTAACCGCAGCCAAGCCAAAGAGATGGAGGGCAAGATATGAAGCGCGTCAGTTTCTCAAGCTTCATGCTGGTGGCGGGGTTGTTGTTCATCTACCTGCCGATGCTGATCCTGGTGATCTACTCGTTCAACGAATCCAAGCTGGTAACGGTGTGGGGCGGTTGGTCGATCAAGTGGTACGTGGGCCTGCTGGACAACACCCAGTTGATGGGGTCGGTGGCACGTTCCCTGGAAATCGCCTGCTACACGGCGGTGGCCGCTGTTGCGCTGGGTACGTTGGCGGCGTTTGTGCTGACGCGCATCAGCCAGTTCAAGGGCCGCACGCTGTTCGGCGGCCTGGTGACCGCACCGTTGGTGATGCCGGAAGTGATCACCGGTCTGTCGCTGCTGCTGCTGTTCGTGGCCATGGCGCAGATGATCGGCTGGCCCCAGGAGCGTGGCATCGTCACCATCTGGATCGCCCACACCACGTTCTGTGCGGCGTATGTGGCGGTGGTGGTATCGGCGCGCTTGCGTGAGCTGGACCTGTCGATCGAAGAAGCGGCGATGGACCTGGGTGCGCGGCCGTGGAAGGTGTTCTTCCTGATCACCATCCCGATGATCGCGCCGTCGTTGGCGGCGGGCGGCATGATGTCGTTCGCACTGTCCCTGGATGACCTGGTACTGGCCAGCTTCGTCTCGGGCCCGGGCTCTACGACGTTGCCGATGGAAGTGTTCTCGGCCGTGCGCCTTGGGGTAAAACCCGAGATCAACGCCGTGGCCAGCCTGATTCTGCTGGCGGTGTCGCTGGTGACCTTCCTGGTGTGGTTCTTCAGCCGACGTGCCGAAGAGATGCGCAAGAAGGCCATCCAGCAAGCCATCGAAGAAGCCGCTGCCGATGGCTGGAAACAGCCGGACGTGCGTCGGGCGCAGGCGCCGGTCTAAAGGTGGGAGGGGGCTTGCTCCCGATGGCGGTGGGTCAGTCAATAGATGCAGTGACTGACACTCAGCAATCGGGGGCAAGCCCCCTCCCACATTTGATCGCATTTCAACTCCGCTACGCCAACCACGGCGACTTGCGAATCACCTCGACAAAATTCATCGGCTTGAACCCCGGCTCCTGATCCACCAGCACATCCGTCTTCACGTTGCCAAACGTGGTCTGCGGGCGGTGGCGCAAGCCGTCGGCAAACGCGCAGATGATGCACTCCTTGAACCCTTCTCCGCGTGGATGTGCATGCACCACGGCTTCGCGCTGCACGCTGCTGAACGCGGCGTAGTCCATGCCCAGCACGTCCATTTCGACGCCGGCTGTCACCAGGGCCACGGTCGGGCGCAGGTGCTGCGGTACGCCCGGCGTGGTGTGCAGGGCGATGGACAGCCACACCTGTTCGATATCGTCGTCGCTCAGCCCGTAAGGCTTGAGAAAGGCCGCGGCGGCGTTGGCGCCGTCCACTTCGAAGCGTTCGTCGTCACTGCGATGGCCTTCCACCAGGCCCAGGTCATGGAACATGGCGCCGACGTAAAGCAGCTCCGGGTTGTAGGCCAACTGCTTGCGCTCACCGCTCAAGGCGCCGAAGAGGAACACCCGGCGAGAGTGGTGGTAGAGCAGGTCGGATTCGATGTCGCGGATGTATTCGGTGGTGGCCTTGGCCAGGGCGCTGTCCGGGATCTTGATGCCGGCGATGGTGGTGGTCATGGTGGCTCTCCTCTGGAAAGCAGTCAGTTTGGTCGCTGGTCGGTGCAGCGACCATCGCGGTGAGGGCGCGATCCCGGCCAATGTGCCGACACATCGTGCCAAGCAGAAATCGACTAGGGTGTAGCGGGCGATATCACTCTGGAAGCCTGCGAAAATCCCAGTGTGGGAGGGGGCTTGCTCCCGATTGCTGAGTACCAGGCACTGCATCTGCTGACTGATACAGCGCCATCGGGAGCAAGCCCCCTCCCACAGGGTTTGCATTTTATTCCGCTAGAAAAAGGTGTCTGTGAGCATGCACAAGACCGTCGCGATCCTGATCTTCCCCGGCGTCCAGTCACTGGATGTGACCGGTCCCATGGATGTGTTCTGCGAGGCCAACCGCTTTCTGGTGCTCGAAGATCATTACCAGTTGGAAGTGATAGGTTTAGGCCACGGCACGATGGCGGCTTCCAATGGCCTGTCACTCCAGGCCCATAAGCATTACAGCGAAGCCCTGCAGGCCTATGACCTGCTGCTGGTCGCGGGCGGCCCGCAGTTACCCTTCGAGGACTTCGGCGCTCCGTTCGATGATTGGCTGCGTGGCGCCACCGCCCGGGCGCGACGGTTTGGCTCAATCTGCAACGGGGCCTTCATGCTAGCGCGCGCCGGATTGTTGGACGGAAAAACTATCACCACCCATTGGAACGACGCCGCTGACCTGGCGCGCCTGTGTCCTTCGGCTCAGGTCGAAGCCGACCGCCTCTACGTGCAGGACGGCAACCTTTACACCTCGGCCGGGGTCACGGCGGGCATCGATTTGTCGCTGTACCTGCTGGCCCAGGACCACGGCCCGGAAGTGGCGTTGAGCGTGGCCAAGCGCTTGGTGGTGTTCACCCAGCGTTCGGGCGGGCAGTCGCAGTTCAGCCCGTTTCTTACACCCCACGCCGAAACCACATCGGCGGTAGCGCTGGTGCAGCTGTATGTATTGGCGAATTTGACCGGGGATCTGACCATCGCCGACCTGGCAAGGGCCGCCAATATGAGCGCGCGCAATTTTTCTCGGGTGTTTGCCCGTGAGGCGCAGATTACGCCTGCGGAATTTGTTGAGCGGGCGCGGGTGGATGCGGCGCGGGTGATGCTTGAAAGTACTCACGCGCCATTGAAAACCGTGGCGTACCAATGCGGTTTTCGCGATGCCCAGCACATGCGCAGTGTGTTCAATCGCCGCCTGGGGGTGACGCCGCAGCAGTTTCGGCTCAACTTTGCACCCCCAGCAACGGCGTAGACCAACTGTAGGCAGGGCTACCGCGCCGGTAGTAGCTTCAAGGTGCCGCGCGTATTCGCCGTGACTTCCTCATCACTGAAATGCGCCTGCTCGTAACCGCCTTCGATATAGGTCTCTGCCTGGTCGCCATAGTGCTTGTCAAACGGCACACCGCTTTGCCCGACCGGGTTGATCGTCAGTGCATGGGCCACATCGGCGAAGTCGATCAGACGGCGGGTCGAAGGGCCGTAGGTCACCGGCCACGGCGCCGGGCCGATGGCGGCCGACTGGTTGTTCGGCACTTCGTGGGTGCCGGGTGCCGGGAAGGGGCCGACGTTGACGATCAGGTCCAGCGGCTTTTGCGAACCCAGCGGATGACCGTGGGTCAGGGTATGGGCCTTGCCCCACTGCCATTGCGTCGGGTCATCGCCGAAGGTGGCCTTGAGGTGCGCGAGGCTGTTGTCCCAGGCCCGCTTGACGCTGTCGGCGCGCTTGCCGTCCCACCAGGGCGAGGCCGGGTCGGCAGCCAGGCGGGGCAGGGCGGCGTCGATCACGCGGGTCGTGAGCAAGGTCTTGAACATACCGTCGCCCAGTTTCGGGTGGAAAGCCGCGTCGGCGAGGTTGAACAGGAACTGGTTGAACAGCGTGGCGCTGGTGGAATCCAGCGGGTAGTCACCCTTCCAGCTGGCAAGCTGTTCCACCAGCTTCAACTGCGCCGGGTCCGTGACCACCTCGCGTAGTACCGGCAACAGCGGCGCGAGCAGGCGCGGGCCGAAGGCGGTGGTGGTGCCCAGTTGCAGGGCCTGGCTGTTGTTCACATCCCACTTCACGCTCTTGTCGCTCAACTGCGCGTTCAACTGCTGGCCACGGTCGGCGAGGTTGTAATAGCCGGGGATTTCCATGCCGGTGGGCGATACCGGCTGGGCATTGGCCGACACCACATAGCCACGCGCCGGGTTTTCTTCTTGGGGGTTGGCGCTGAAGGGGTAGAAGCCCAGCTTGTCGGCCTGGGCGGTGCTGCCGTCGAGGATAAAACCTGGGTTGGTGCCGGCCGGGCGAATCGGCAACTGCGCCGCCGCCCACCAGCCGATGTCGCCCTTGGCATTGGCCCACACGATATTCAGCCCCGGTGCCGACACCTTGGCCGCCGCCGCGCGCGCCTTGGCCAGGGTGTCGGCGCGGTTGAGCTGGTAGAAACCTTCGAGGATCGGGTTCTGGGTGTCGAGGAACGCCCACCACATGGCAATCGGCGTCTTGCCGCCGTTCTCGCCGAGCACGTCATTGACGATCGGGCCGTGGGGCGACTGGCGCAGGGTGAGGCTGACCGGTGCCTGGCCTTTTACGGCGATCTGTTGCTCGCTGCGGGTCATGTCGACCCACTGGCCGTGGTACCAGACCTGGTTGGCGTTGTCCGGGTTGACCTTTTCGGCGATCAGGTCGAGGTCGTCGTTCTGGAACATGGTCAGGCTCCAGCCGAAATCCAGGTTGTGCCCCAGGAACGCCACGGGCACCAGCGCGTTGTGGTAGCCATACAGCTCAAACCCCGGCGCCGACAGTTGCGCCTCGTACCACACCGATGGCACCGAGAAGCGGATATGCGGGTCACCCGCCAGCAGCGGTTTGCCGCTCTTGGTGCGGCTGCCACTGATGGCCCAGGCGTTGCTGCCCTCGAATTGCGGCAAGCCGTTGTCGGCCAACGCCTGCTCGCTCAGGGCGGCGAGGGCGTCGAGGGTTTTCCAGTCATTGTCGGCCAGGTTGAGGGCGCCTTTGGGTTGCCAGTCGAGGTCGAAGACTTTCAGGTAATCGCTGCCCAATTGGTCGCGCACGTAAGTCAGCAAGGGCTCGGTACGAAACGCAGCGGCAAAGCTGTAGGCCATGTACCCGGCGACGCTGATGGTGTCCTCGGCGGTAAACGGGCGCCTGGGGATGCCCAGCACGTCGAACTCCATCGGGCGGGCGTGGCTGTCCTGATATTGGTTGATCCCGTCCAGGTAGGCTTGCAGGGCCTTCCAGTGCGCCGACTCATGGTCCTGCTGCGCCACGTAGGTGGCGGCGCGGTCGCGAATGCGCAGGCTGCGGAACAGCTTGTCGGTCTCCAGCAGCTTCGGCCCGAGCACCTCGGCCAACTCGCCACGGGCCAGGCGCCGCATGACCTCCATCTGGAACAGGCGGTCCTGGGCATGCACGTAGCCCAGGGCGCGATACAGGTCGGTCTCGTTCTCGGCGCGAATATGCGGCACGCCACGATCGTCGTAGCGCACGGTGACCGAGCCTTGCAGGTTGGCCAGTTCAACCGTGCCCTGGCGGCTGGGTTGCTTGCTGTAGACGTACCAGCCCGCACCGAGGCCGATCAGCACCAGCAGAACCGCGAGAACCCGCAAGACGCGCTTCATGGACATTCCTTACCGAGAGTGGGTGGCGAGCTACAAATCTTTCGACCACGAACAATAGCAGCCCACCGCCAGGGTGTGCGTGGCATTCACCTCTCGCCCAGCTTCAAGGGCTTTCAGGATCGGCTCGATAAAACTGTTATTGGCGTTACACGTCAGCCCTTCGCTGTACGGCCCGAAATACGCGAGCTTGCCGGTTCGGTCCCAGATGCCCACGGCCGGGCTGGCCGGCACCTGGTCGGCGCCGGGCAGGGCAGTGAGGGTTTTCATCTGGCGCAGGTTATCGGGCAACTGACCGTGGCTGCCGGCTTTTTGCAGGGCATAGAACTCGACGCCCTGGGGCGCGTACTGCTCGATCAACTCGCCCAGGTGTTGCTGGTTGCCGACATTGCACGGGCAAGCCGGATCCCAGAAATGCACCAGGCGGATCGGCCCGGGGCCTGCGAGTTCGGCGGGCAGTTGCAGGGCATCGCCGGAAAACACTGCCGTGTGTTCACTGAAAGCGCGCAGGTAGCGGCCCTGGAACCAGTCATACGCCGCCCACAGCACACCGGCGCAGATGATCAGGATCAGGCTGGCGAACAGGGCGTTACGGTAAGGCTGTCGCATTCGGATCTATCCTCGCAGGTCGCGTAGCTTGCCATGCTTGTCCTGACAGATGAATATCGCAGCTCGATATTCATCTTCGCCGCAAGTCTGGAACCCTTTATGCCCGTGACCTTTGACCCTGATCACCTTCGCGAAAGCCTGCGGCCCCTGGTGGATGCGCAACCGCTTTCAGCCGAAGCGCGGGTCTACCAGCGTTTCTATGGACTGGACCTGAGCACACGCAAAGTGCCGACAGTGAGTCGGCTGGGGCGTTTCGAGGTGGATGGGTTTGAGGTGGTCGCTCAGGTGTGGTGGCCGCCCGTGCCGGTGGCGACGATGTTTATGTTCCACGGCTTCTACGACCATATGGGCCTTTATCGCCACGTAGTGAACTGGGCGCTGGACCAGGGCTTTGTGGTGATCGCCTGCGATTTGCCGGGCCATGGTTTGTCCAGCGGCGCGCGCGCCAGCATCGATGATTTTGCCGTGTACCAGGATGTGGTGCAGGCGCTGTTCGTCCAGGCCCAAGCGCTGCAATTGCCGCAGCCCTGGCATTTGTTCGGGCAAAGCACCGGCGGCGCGGTGGTAGTAGACCACCTGCTCAACCAGGGGGCCGAGAGCCCGGCCCAAGGCAAGACCTTCCTGCTCTCACCGCTGGTGCGGCCGCGTGCGTGGGGGTGGTCGCAGGTCAGCTATTACCTGCTGCGCCCGTTCGTCAAAGGCATCGCCCGGCGTTTCAGCGAGAACACCAATGACCCGCAGTTCAAGCCGTTCCTGGAGGCCGACCCGCTTCAGCCGCGCCAATTGCCAACCGCCTGGGTAGGGGCGCTGGCGCGCTGGATCAAACGCATCGAAGCCGCCCCGCGCAGCCCACGGCGGCCGGTGATTGTGCAGGGGGAGGAAGACATGACGGTGGATTGGCAGCACAACTTGCAGGTGCTGCGGGGCAAGTTCGACCAACCCGATGTGTTAATGCTGCCGCGTGGCCGGCATCACCTGGCGAACGAGATTCCGGAGATTCGTGAAGAGTATTTCCGGTATTTGACAGACCATTTGAAATAACACAATCCAAATGTGGGAGGAGGCAAGTCGAATCGTCGCACCGCCCCTCCCACATTTTCTACTGCGTCAGGCTTGAAGTGCTCTGGCCGACCGCCAGCCCCGCACGAATCGCTGCCAGCGCCGCCTGGTAATACGCCTTACCCTCCGGCGACTCCGCAAACGTCGCGAACTCCTCCAGCTCGGGGTCGGACAAATCCCGATAGACGTACAGCAACGTGTTGTTCAAGTCCTTGTCGATCTGTTGCATCAGCCGCTCACGCTGCCCATTCAACATGCCCTGAGCCTGGCCACCACCCAGCAGGCCGGGGATCATCTGGCTCAAGCTGTCGGCGGCTACACCGGCAATCGCCAGGCTCACTTCGGCCCCGGCTTCACGGGCCGGCAGGGCCTGGGCCAGGTGGCCGATGATCAGGCTGCGGGTGGCGTCGGCTTCGACCTTGGGCAGGCCCTGGGCATTTTTTGCCAGTTGGTCACGGCGCGTGGCCAGCAATTCGGCGGCGACGATCTTGCGGCCCAGCGGCGACTGGAAGAACGCCAAGGCGGGCTTGGGGTCCGCCAGGTTCTTGCGCAGTTGCGCCTCGGCACGTTGGTCCATGGCCTGGGCGCCAAAGCGTTTATTGCTGTTGTCCACCAGCGCCTGGTACACCGCCGGCGGCAGGCTATTGCGGTAGCGTTGCTGGGCAGCACTGAGGGCGTCATTGAAGTGCGCACGTTGTTCGGCCCAGCCGGCGACCTTGTACAACTGGTCATGGCCGTCTGCCCAGGCGGGCAAAACGCAGAACATCAGCAAGGAAAAAAACAAACGACGCATATGGACTCCTGTCAGTCGGCCACTATTGTCCGTGTCGGGCGTAGGATTTGTCGAGAAGTCCTATCAGTCACCTGACTAAAGTGTATTCAGACGCTCGGCGGCTCTGTCGGATTCACAGGCGTATGGATACTATGCGCGCCATGCAAATACCCCTCGATCACCCCCTGCTGCAACGCATCGTTGATGACCTGGCCGAAAAAGGCTGGTCGCAGCAGAACGGCTTCCTGCCCCAGGCTCTGACCCTGGAACTGGCGGCTGAGTGCCGTAAACGTGCGGCCGAGGGCGAATTAGCCCCTGCGGCGGTGGGGCGCGGACCGGCCCAGGAGATTCGCGAGGGCATTCGCGGCGACCATATCCAGTGGCTGGAGGAGGGCGACGCGGCGGTCTGCGACAGCTATATGGCGGTGATGGACAGCCTGCGCCTGGCGATGAACCGTGGTTTGTTCCTCGGCCTGGAGGATTTCGAAAGCCACTTCGCGATGTACCCGCCCGGCGCGTTTTACCTCAGGCACCTCGACCGTTTTCGCGACGACGACCGGCGCATGGTCTCGGCGGTGATCTACTTGAACGATGCCTGGCTGCCCGAGCACGGTGGCCAGTTGCGCATGTACCTCAAGGACGGCGTCGAATACGATGTGGTGCCCACCGGCGGAAGCCTGGTGGTGTTCCTGTCGGGCGAGGTGCCCCATGAAGTCATGCCAGCCACCCGCGAACGCCTGTCCCTCACCGGGTGGTTTCGCCGGCGCGGCAACGAGCCGTTTTAACCATGCAAAAGATTCTGATCAGCCGCTGCCTGCTCGGCCACAAGGTGCGCTATGACGGCGGGGCCAGCGGGCCGTTCGACCCGTTGGCGGCGTGGCAGGCTGAAGGTCGTGTGGTTGCGATCTGCCCGGAAGTGTCGGGCGGTTTGCCGACGCCCAGGCCCTCTGCCGAGATTCCGGGCGGGCAGGGCATCGATGTGTGGGAAGGCCGCGCCCGAGTGCTGACTGCCGAGGGCGAAGACTTCAGCGCCGCCTTCCTCGACGGCGCCCGCAAAGCTCTGGCGTTGGTGCAGCGCCATAACATCCGTATCGCCATCCTCAAGGCCAATAGCCCGTCCTGCGGCAACCTGCTGACCTATGACGGTACCTTCACCGGTGTAAAGGTCAGTGGCGAGGGTGTAACGGCGGCGCTGCTCAAGCGCCATGGCGTGCAGGTGTTCAGTGAGCTGGAGTTGCCTGAGGCGGCACAGGCGTTGGCGCGCCTGTAGGGGCGTCGCCCTCGAACCACTTCTGCGACAGCGCCTTTAATCGGCCATCGTCCTTCACCCGCTTCAATGCCCCGTCCAAGCTCGTCTTGAAGGCCGGGTTGCCCTTCTGGAACGGGATCGCCAACTCAGGCTTCTCGTGATAAGCCTCGCTGAAATCGAAACGATCCTTAAGCTCGGCAGTCATAGCGATATGGTTGATGGCCACATCGTATTTGCCGGTTGAGACCCCTGGCAGCATATCGGCGTCATCGGTGGTGATAAATGAGGGGCGCACGTCCATTTCTTTTGCCAGCAGTTCACCCAGCTCGACTTCAAAGCCGGTGAGTTTGTCGCCTTCCTTGAAGTTGTAGGGCGGGGTGTTGGCTTCAAGGGCGATGCGCAGTTCGCCGCGATCATTTACATCGTCGATCAGTTCGGCGTGAGCCAGGGGGCTCAGAAGGGGTAGCAAAAGTAACAGGCCAGGCGAAAAGCGCATGGTCACTCCTAGAGAATTCGAATGTGCGAGGCGCCGTTCAGCATCGCTTTGCTATGGTGGTGAGTGCCTTGGACAGCAATTTATCGCGAAGTTGTCGAAACCCTACAGATTTCACAGAAAAACTGGAGAAGCGAATGAAAGCCCTATTGTCCCGTGCAACGATTGCCAGCCTGTTGCTGGGTGCCTCGATGTTGGCGACCGCCGCCGACGGCATCCCGCGCAGCGCGCCACCCGAAGGCGCCAAAGTGTTTATCGTCTCGCCAAAAGACGGTGCCACCGTTGATAAGACCTTCACCGTCAAATTCGGCATGGAAGGCCTGAAGCTGGCTCCGGCCACTGACCAAACCGCAGGCACCGGCCACCACCACCTGCTGATCGACCAGAAAGCGTTGCCTGACGCCAGCGTACCGATCCCGGCCACCGACACCGTGATTCACTACGGCAAGGCCCAGACCGAAACCGAGCTGACCCTCACCCCAGGCAAACACACCCTGCAACTGGTGGCCGGCGACAAGCTGCACATGCAGTTCGACCCGACGGTAGCCTCGAAAGTCATCACGGTTAACGTCAAGTAAGATGTGTTCAGACAAAAAAATGGGAGACCCACACGGGCCTCCCATTTTTTTTGCCGCGTTTGCAGCGTTAGAACAACACGCGGCTACGGATAGTACCGTTGATGTGCTGCAGCTTCTCTTGCGCCAGGTCCGAATACTCGGCATCGACGTCGATCACCACGTAGCCGACCTTCTCGTTGGTCTGCAGGAACTGACCGGAGATGTTGATGCCGTTTTCCGCGAAGACCTTGTTGATCTCCATCATCACGCCAGGAATGTTCTGGTGGATGTGCAGCAGACGGTGCTTGCCAGGGTGAGCCGGCAGGGCTACTTCCGGGAAGTTGACGGACGAGACCGACGTACCGTTGTCGCTGTACTTGACCAGCTTCTCCGACACTTCCAGGCCGATGTTGGCCTGGGCTTCAGCGGTGGAGCCGCCGATGTGCGGGGTCAGGATCACGTTGTCCAGGCCACGCAGCGGGCTTTCGAAGATGTCGTCGTTGGAGCGTGGCTCCACCGGGAACACGTCGATTGCGGCGCCGATCAGGTGCTTGTCCTTGATCGCGTCGGCCAGGGCGTCCAGCTCGACCACGGTGCCGCGTGCAGCATTGATCAGGATGCCGCCTTTCTTGATGGCGCGGATTTCCTTTTCGCCGATCATCCACTGGGTCTCAGCGGTTTCCGGAACGTGCAGGGTGACGATGTCGGACATGCCCAGCAGTTCGGTCAGGCTCGACACCTGGGTGGCGTTGCCCAATGGCAGCTTGGTCAGGGTGTCGTAGAAGAACACCTGCATGCCCAGGCCTTCGGCCAGTACCGACAGTTGCGTACCGATCGAACCGTAACCAACGATACCCAGCTTCTTGCCCCGGATTTCGAAGGAGTTGGCCGCGCTCTTGATCCAGCCGCCACGGTGGCAGGAGGCGTTCTTCTCAGGGATACCGCGCAGCAGCAGGATGGCCTCGGCCAGCACCAGCTCCGCCACGGAACGGGTGTTGGAGTACGGCGCGTTGAACACTGCAATGCCGCGCTCGCGCGCTGCGTTGAGGTCGACCTGGTTGGTGCCGATGCAGAAACAGCCGACCGCCACGAGTTTCTTGGCGTGGTCGAAGATCTCTTCGGTCAGCTGAGTGCGGGAGCGAATGCCGATAAAGTGCGCGTCGGCGATCTTTTCCTTGAGCTGGGCTTCCGGCAGAGAACTGGTGATGTACTCAATGCTGGAGTACCCGGCGGCCTTCAGTACGTCGACGGCCGATGGGTGGACGCCTTCCAGAAGAAGGAACTTGATCTTGCTCTTATCGAGAGAAGTCTTGCTCATCTGCGTAAACCTGTATCCCGGAGAAAAATGGCAGGGAATCGAGCAGCGCAAGCTGACCCGGACGGCAGGAAAGCCGTCACCGCAGAAACGCCCTTGGGCTCTGTCCTGCGGGGGCGGTATGCTAGCATACGCGCCCCGCTAAACACCTATTCCTGCGACGTGAAGCGTTCTCAGGATGACCATGAATTGTTCGAGAGTTCTGTCGATGACCCATCCTGCCCTGATTGATGAGCTAAAGACCCTGGTTGAGCCCGGCAAAGTGCTGACCGACGCCGACTCCCTGGAGGCTTACGGCAAGGATTGGACCAAGCACTTCGCGCCCGCGCCGACCGCCATCGTGTTCCCCAAGACCACCGAACAGGTGCAGGCCATTGTCCGTTGGGCCAATGAGCATAAGGTGGCGCTGGTGCCATCCGGTGGTCGTACCGGCCTGTCGGCTGCTGCCGTGGCGGCCAATGGCGAAGTGGTCGTTTCGTTCGACTATATGAACCAGATCCTCGACGTGAACCTCACCGACCGCACCGCGGTGTGCCAGCCGGGCGTGGTCACCAAACAATTGCAGAACGTCGCCGAAGAAAAAGGCCTGTACTACCCGGTGGACTTCGCGTCGTCCGGTTCCAGCCAGATTGGCGGCAATATCGGCACCAATGCCGGCGGGATCAAGGTCATTCGCTACGGCATGACCCGCAACTGGGTGGCCGGCATGAAAGTCGTCACCGGCAAGGGTGACGTACTGGAGCTGAACCGCGACCTGATCAAGAACGCCACCGGCTATGACATGCGCCAACTGTTTATCGGCGCCGAAGGCACCCTGGGCTTTGTGGTCGAAGCCACCATGCGCCTGGACCGTGCGCCGAAAAACCTCACGGCGATGGTGCTCGGCACCACCGATTTCGACTCGATCATGCCGGTGCTGCACGCCTTCCAGAGCAAGTTGGACCTGACCGCCTTCGAGTTCTTCTCCGATAAGGCGCTGGCCAAAGTCCTCGGTCGCGGCGACGTGCCCGCGCCGTTCGAAACCGAGTGCCCGTTCTACGCGCTGCTGGAATTCGAAGCCACCACCGAAGAAGTCGCCAACCACGCCCTGGAAACCTTCGAGCACTGCGTCGAGCAGGGCTGGGTGCTGGACGGCGTGATGAGCCAGAGCGAAACCCAGCTGCACAACCTGTGGAAACTGCGCGAGTACATCTCCGAGACCATTTCCCACTGGACGCCGTACAAGAACGATATTTCGGTCACTGTCTCGAAAGTGCCGGCATTTTTGAAGGAAATTGACACGATAGTCGGCGAACACTACCCGGACTTCGAAATTGTCTGGTTCGGCCATATCGGCGATGGCAACCTGCACCTGAACATCCTCAAGCCGGAAAACCTGAGCAAGGATGAGTTCTTCGCCAAGTGCGCCACCGTGAACAAGTGGGTGTTCGAAACCGTTCAGAAGTACAACGGTTCGATCTCCGCCGAACACGGCGTGGGCATGACCAAGCGTGATTACCTGACCTACAGCCGCTCGCCGGTTGAGATCGAATACATGAAAGCAGTGAAGGCGGTGTTCGACCCGAACGGGATCATGAACCCTGGCAAGATCTTCGCTGTTTAACCGCCCCCGAAGGAGTCGTTTCATGAGCTACCAGCACAAGTATGTCGACGGCACCAACATCCACTTTCCCGTGGGTAAGGTGGTGTGCATTGGGCGTAACTACGCCGAACATGCCAAGGAACTGGACAATCCGGTGCCGACCGAGCCGTTGCTGTTCATCAAGCCGGGCAGTTGCGTCGTCCCGCTGGAAGGCGGTTTCAGCATTCCGACCGAGCGTGGTTCGGTGCACTACGAGGCGGAAATCGCGGTGCTGATCGGCAAACCGCTGTCGAACAAGCCCAGCCGTGAAGAAGTGCTGGATGCCATCTCCGGCTTCGCCCCGGCCCTGGATCTGACCCTGCGCGATAAGCAATCCGAACTGAAAGCCAAGGGCCTGCCATGGGAAATCGCCAAGTCCTTCGATGGCGCGGCGGTGCTTGCGCCGTTCGTGGTCGGCAGCACCTTCGCGGACGTGACCGACATTGGCATTCGCCTGACCATCAACGGAGAAGTGCGTCAGGACGGCAACAGCGCGAGCATGCTCAACCCGATCGTACCGATGATCCAGTACATGGCCGGTTGCTTCTCGCTGCAGGCCGGCGACGTGATCCTCACCGGTACCCCGGCCGGCGTGGGCCCGTTGAATGTGGGTGATGACCTGGTGTTGGAATTGACCGGCGTAAACCGCTTCGAAAGCAGCGTTCGCTAAGCACCTGGTGTGGGAGGGGGCAAGTCCCCTCCCACATTGGGTCCGAGTCCATCTCGTGCATCGGCTTTTGCATTTTTTTCACACGCCATCCGGATAATCCTCAGCCTCCAGCGCGCGGGTCCGTTGATCCTGTGCTATCACCTACCGCTGACTTTCCGGAAAAAGCACCCAATGGCCGTGTCCCTGCCTTCCGCCACACCCAAGCCGCGTTCTCGTTTTGCCCTGCGCTGGTATTCCTGGCTGTTTCTGGCGGGGGTGATCGTCTATGGCCTTTCCTGGGCCATGCATTGGGACGATCGCGGCGTGCTGTGGGTGTTGGAGGGCTTTGAAACTCCCGCCGAGCGCAGCGAAAGTGTGTGGTTGCCTGACTATCACGTCGTCATCGACGCCAAGTTGTTGCCGGGTATGGAGAAGGATGAGGCATCGGACATCTCCTACAACCCGCAGACCAAAACCCTGTTTTCCGTGATGGGCAAGAATCCCTTCCTCGTCGAACTGAGCCTGCAGGGCGATGTTCTGCGCAAGATGCCGCTCAATGGCTGGGACAACCCGGAAGGCGTGACCGTGATGGAAAATGGCCTGATGGCGGTGGTCGACGAACGCCAGCACAGCCTGACCATCGTCAAGGTCGACGCCGCCACCCAGCAATTGAACAAGGCGGACTTTCCCAACTACGACCTCGGTCCCTCAAAAGACCAGAACAAAGCCTTCGAAGCCGTGGCCTGGGACAGGCGCAACCAGCAGTTGATCCTCGGCGAAGAGCGCCCGCCGGCGTTATTCACCTGGAAAAGCGATGGTAGCCAGGCCCTCGAGGGCGGCAAGCAGAAACTGGCCAGTAAAGAGTTGGACATGCGCAACCTCTCGGCCCTGGCCGTCGACCCGCGCACCGGCCATCTGCTGGTGCTGTCGGCCGATTCACACTTGTTGCTGGAGTTGGACGAGAGGGCTGAACAAGTCAGCTTCATGACCCTGCTCGGTGGCTTCAATGGCCTCAAGAACACCATCCCCCGTGCTGAAGGGGTAACGATGGATGAGGACGGCACGCTCTACGTGGTCAGTGAGCCAAACCTGTTCTATCGTTTCGAAAAGCAGAAATAACAGACGAATCACGTCGGATATTTCTCTATTAGCGGCATTCGCCAGACGCCAGGGTGCGTTTAAGTTTAAATTCAGACAGGCGTGATATTCATTCGCCACTTTTGACTTTGAGCACCCCCCGATGCGTCGATTTGCCCGCCCCAAACCCATTCTCTTTATGCTTGTGCTGATCGCCCTGGTCAGCGCCGGGGCTGTAGCGCAGCACTTTCGCCTGTTCGAGCGCGCCTGGTTCAACTGGCAGGCCTGGCGTCAGCCGGCGGACGAGCGCTCCATCGGCCTGGCGGATTACCGAGTGACCCTTGAGGCCCAGGTTATCGAAGGGCTCGACGACGATGTCTCGGCCCTCACCTACGATCCGGTGCGCAAGAGCCTGTTTACCGTTACCAATAAAAACGCCGAGCTGATCGAGCTGTCCCTTGAGGGCAAGATCCTGCGACGTATCCCGTTGGTGGGATTTGGTGATGCCGAGGCCGTGGAATTTATCAGCGACAACATTTACGTCATCACCGACGAACGCCAGCAGCGGCTGATCAAGGTGCATGTGGATGACGATACCCAATTCCTCGACGCCGCCGATGCGGAACAGATGACCCTGGGCCTGCATGTGGGGGGCAACAAGGGGTTTGAGGGGTTGGCCTATGACTCGGTAGGCAAGCGCCTGTTCGTGGCCAAGGAGCGCGACCCAATGCTGATCTACGAGGTCCACGGCTTTCCCCATTTCAAACCGGAAAAAACCTACTCGGTGCACGTGATCAACAACCCCAAGCGCGATGCCGGGTTGTTTGTGCGCGACCTGTCGAGCCTGCAATACGACGAGCGCAGCGGCCATCTGCTGGCGCTGTCGGATGAGTCGTTTCTGGTGTTGGAGCTGGATATCGACGGTCGTCCATTGAGCAGCTTATCTCTGCTCAATGGGCGCCATGGCCTGAAAAAACGGGTGCCCCAGGCCGAAGGAATCGCCATGGATGACGAGGGCACGTTGTATCTCGTCAGCGAGCCGAACCTGTTCTACGTGTTCAAGAAACCAGAATCCTGAAAATACCGCCGCCCAATGTGGGAGGGGGCAAGTCGAATCGTCGCACCGCCCCTCCCACATTTGGTTTTGCATCAGGCCTTGAGGGTTTTGACGCCTTCAGCGGTGCCCAGCAGCAGCACATCCGCCGGACGCGCGGCGAACAGGCCGTTGGTGACCACGCCGACGATGGCGTTGATCTGGGTCTCAAGCTCCACCGGGTTGGTGATCTGCATATTGAATACGTCGAGGATGATGTTGCCGTTGTCGGTCAACACGCCTTCGCGGTACACCGGATCGCCACCGAGCTTCACCAGTTCGCGGGCTACGTGGCTGCGGGCCATCGGGATGACTTCCACCGGCAGCGGGAACGCGCCGAGCACCGGTACCAGCTTGCTGGCGTCGGCGATGCAGATAAAGGTCTTGGCCACCGCCGCGACGATCTTCTCGCGGGTCAGGGCTGCACCGCCGCCCTTGATCAGGTTCAGGTGTTCGTCGCTTTCATCGGCGCCGTCGACGTAGAACTCCAGGTCGCTCACGGTGTTGAGCTCGTACACCGGAATGCCATGGCCCTTGAGGCGCGCGGCGGTGGCTTCGGAGCTGGCCACGGCGCCGTCGAACGCGCCTTTGTGCCGGGCCAGCGCATCGATAAAGCAGTTGGCGGTGGAGCCGGTGCCGACACCGACGATGCTCTTGTCGTCGAGTTTAGGAAGGATTAAATCGACGGCGGCCTGGGCCACTGCCTGTTTGAGTTGATCCTGGGTCATGCGGGCTCCGGAACGGGCGGGGAGTAAAGAGGGGCGCGAGTATAACCCAACAAAACCTCTGGATTCGTGTGGTCGCCCGGCCAAACGCTGGGTTAGACTCCTTGGCCCTGCCCAACCCGCCCAGTGATTTCCGCCGATGCTTGAACAGTACGTCAAAAAGATCCTCACCTCGCGCGTCTATGACGTTGCCGTAGAAACCCCGCTGCAGACCGCCCGCCAGCTCTCCGAGCGGCTGGGTAACAAGGTCTGGCTCAAGCGTGAAGACTTGCAGCCGGTGTTCTCGTTCAAGATTCGCGGCGCGTATAACAAGCTGACTCAGTTGACCACCGAAGAGCGTGCGCGCGGCGTCGTCACTGCCTCGGCGGGCAACCATGCCCAGGGCCTGGCCCTGGCGGCCAAGGTGCTGGGGGTCAAGGCCACGATCGTGATGCCCAAGACCACCCCGGAGATCAAGGTCGAAGGCGTGCGCTCCCGTGGCGGCAAAGTGGTGCTGCATGGCGACTCCTTCCCGGAGGCCCTGGCCTACTCGCTGAAACTGGTCGACGAAAAAGGCTACGTCTACATTCACCCCTACGATGATCCGCACACCATTGCCGGGCAGGGCACCGTGGCGATGGAAATCCTGCGCCAGCACCCTGGGCCGCTGGATGCGATTTTCGTACCGGTGGGCGGCGGCGGGCTGATCGCCGGCATTGCGGCGTACGTGAAATACCTGCGCCCGGAGATCAAGATCATCGGCGTCGAACCGGATGACTCCAACTGCCTGCAAGCCGCCATGGCCGCCGGCGAGCGTGTGGTGCTGCCCACCGTAGGTATCTTTGCCGATGGCGTGGCGGTGGCGCAGATCGGCCAGCACACCTTCGAGATCTGCAAGCACTATGTGGATGAAGTGATCACTGTGAGCACCGATGAAATCTGTGCGGCGATCAAGGACATTTACGACGACACCCGCTCCATCACCGAGCCGGCCGGCGCGCTCGGCGTGGCAGGCATCAAGAAATACGTGGAAACCCGTGGCATCACCGGGCAAACCCTGGTAGCCATCGACTCCGGCGCCAACGTCAACTTCGACCGCCTGCGCCATGTGGCCGAGCGCGCCGAGCTGGGTGAAGGTCGCGAAGCCATTATCGCCGTGACCATCCCTGAGAAGCCGGGCAGCTTCAAGGCGTTCTGCGAGGCCGTGGGCAAGCGCCAGATCACCGAATTCAACTACCGCTACCACTCCGGCAGCGAAGCGCACATCTTTGTCGGCGTGCAGACCCACCCGGAAAACGACCCCCGCAGTGCGCTGATCGCCAGCCTCACCAGCCAGGGTTTCCCGGTGCTGGACCTGACCGAGAACGAGCTGGCCAAGTTGCACATCCGCCATATGGTGGGCGGGCATGCGGCCCAGGTCAGTGATGAAGTGGTGTTTCGCTTCGAATTCCCGGAGCGTCCGGGGGCCCTGTTCAACTTTCTTAACAAATTGGGCGGGCGCTGGAACATCTCGATGTTCCACTACCGCAACCACGGTGCCGCTGACGGCCGTGTGGTCGCCGGCCTGCAAGTGCCGGCGAACGAGCGCCATCTGGTACCGGCGGCCCTGGAGGCCATTGGCTACCCGTATTGGGATGAAAGCGATAACCCGGCCTACAAACTGTTTCTCGGTTGAGCGACTACGCTGATTGGGGCGGCCTTTAAGGAAGACGACACATGGAAACCCTGACCACCCTCAAAGTTATCCACATAGCGGCCACCGTGGTGCTGCTGCTCAGCGGCCTCGGCCTGGCGCTGTTGGCCTGGCGCAAGCGCAGCGCCGGCCCGGCCGTGACTGTGCAGCGCCCGTGGGCGTTCGTGTGGTTGCTGATGGGCGTTTGCATGGTCAGCATGCCGTTTACCGGCTGGTGGCTGGTGCATCTGGTCGGCTGGCCATTGGGGCAGACCTGGATCCTGGGTTCCAGCATCCTCTATACCGTGGCCGCGTTGGCCTGGTTCTGGCTGGTGGCACGGCTTAACCGGCTGCGCAAAGGCGAGGGCGGCAGCTTGAATTTTACCCTGGTGCTGGCGGTGGTGAGCCTGGTGGGGTTTGTGGCGATTGCGGGGCTCATGGGCGCCAAGCCGGTTTAGGGTTTTAAACCGCGTCGGCTGCATCGGGAGCAAGCCCCCTCCCACACTCGACCGCATTCCAAAGGATGTACTCGGTTAAATGTGGGAGGGGGCTTGCCCCCGATAGGGCCATCAGCTACGCAGCGTAATCACCGGCCAACCACGCTTCTCGGCTTCAGCGCGCAGATTCGGGTCGGGGTCCACCGCCACCGGATGCGTCACCTGCTCCAACAGCGGCAGGTCATTCATCGAGTCGCTATAGAAGTAACTGTCTTCCAGGCTATGCCCGGTTTCTTCCAGCCAACGATTCAAGCGCGTCACCTTGCCCTCGCGAAAGCACGGTACATCGGTGCTGCGTCCGGTGTAGCGGCCGTTTTCCATCTCGCATTCGGTGGCGATCAGGGTTTCCACGCCCAGGCGTGCGGCAATTGGCGCGGTGACGAAACGGTTGGTGGCGGTGATGATCACCAGCTTGTCGCCAGCGGCGCGGTGCTTGGCCAACAGTTCAGCGGCCAGGGGCAGCATGATCGGCTCGATGCAGTCGCGCATATAGTCGTTATGCCATTCGTCCAACTGTGCCATCTCGGTGCGGCCGAGGATTTCCAGGCAGAAGTTCAGGTAGGCGGCGTTGTCCAGCTTGCCGGCCAGGTAGTCCTGGTAGAACTCGTCGTTGCGGGCTTTGTAGGCGACCGCGTCGAGAATCCCCCGTTCGCAGAGGTAATCGCCCCAGGCGTGGTCGCTGTCACCGCCGAGAAGGGTGTTGTCCAAGTCGAATAAAGCCAGGCGCATTGCAGTTACTCGCTGAAAAGTCTGTAAAAAGGCGTCAAGAATACGGTCTTTTCACAAGAGTGCACATAAGGTAAGAAGCCTCGTTGCCGCTGGAACAACCTTTGTGGAACAATGCGGCGACATGCGTTTGCGAGGTTGTTGCCGTGATCGACCCCGATGGTTTCCGTCCTAATGTCGGGATTATTCTTACGAATGATGCCGGACAGGTGCTATGGGCTCGCCGAATCAACCAAGATGCCTGGCAGTTTCCTCAAGGCGGGATCAACCCCGATGAAACCCCTGAAGACGCCTTGTACCGTGAGTTGAATGAAGAAGTAGGCCTTGAGCGCGAAGATGTGCAAATTCTGGCCTGTACCCGGGGCTGGTTGCGCTATCGTTTGCCGCAACGCCTGGTGCGTACCCACAGCCAACCGCTGTGCATCGGCCAGAAGCAGAAATGGTTTCTCCTGCGCCTGATCTCCAACGAGCAGCGGGTGCGGATGGATTTGACCGGTAAACCGGAGTTCGATGGCTGGCGCTGGGTCAGCTATTGGTACCCGTTGGGCCAGGTGGTGACATTCAAGCGCGAGGTTTATCGTCGCGCTCTCAAAGAGCTTGCCCCGCGCCTTTTATCGCGCGACTGACGACGGAGTTCGACCCCGAGCCATGCTCAATACGCTGCGCAAGATCGTCCAGGAAGTTAACTCCGCCAAGGATCTCAAGGCGGCGTTGGGGATTATTGTGTTGCGCGTCAAGGAAGCCATGGGCAGCCAGGTCTGCTCGGTTTACCTGCTGGACCCAGAGACCAACCGTTTTGTGCTGATGGCCACCGAGGGCTTGAACAAGCGCTCCATCGGCAAGGTCAGCATGGCGCCCAATGAAGGTCTGGTGGGCTTGGTAGGGACGCGTGAAGAACCCCTGAACCTCGAAAACGCGGCCGATCACCCGCGTTATCGCTACTTTGCCGAAACCGGCGAAGAGCGTTACGCCTCGTTCCTCGGCGCACCGATCATTCACCACCGCCGCGTCGTCGGCGTGTTGGTCATCCAGCAAAAAGAGCGTCGCCAGTTCGACGAAGGTGAAGAAGCCTTCCTCGTGACCATGAGCGCGCAGCTCGCCGGGGTTATTGCCCACGCCGAAGCCACTGGCTCGATTCGCGGCCTGGGGGGCCAGGGCAAGGGTATCCAGGAAGCCAAGTTCGTCGGCGTGCCGGGTTCGCCGGGTGCGGCGGTCGGTACTGCTGTGGTCATGTTGCCGCCGGCCGACCTCGATGTGGTGCCGGACAAGCACGTCGACGACATCGACGCTGAAATCAAACTGTTCAAGACGGCCCTGGAAGGCGTGCGCGCCGACATGCGCAACCTGTCGACCAAGCTGGCTACCCAGTTGCGCCCTGAAGAGCGCGCGCTGTTCGATGTGTACCAGATGATGCTCGACGACGCGTCCCTCGGGAACGAAGTCAAGACCGTGATTAAGACCGGCCAGTGGGCCCAGGGTGCGCTGCGCCAGGTGGTCACTGATCACGTCAACCGTTTCGAATTGATGGACGACGCCTACCTGCGCGAGCGGGCCTCGGATGTGCGTGACCTCGGTCGCCGTCTGCTGGCCTACCTGCAGGAAGACCGCACTACCAACCTGGTCTACCCTGACAACACCATCCTGATCAGTGAAGAACTGACCGCCACCATGCTCGGCGAAGTGCCCGAAGGCAAATTGGTGGGCCTGGTCTCGGTCCTGGGGTCGGGTAACTCCCACGTCGCGATTCTGGCCCGGGCCATGGGCATTCCGACGGTGATGGGCCTGGTCGACCTGCCGTATTCCAAGGTCGATGGCATCGACATGATCGTCGATGGGCATCGCGGCGAGGTGTTTACCAACCCCAGCGAAGTCCTGCGCAAGCAATACGCAGAGGTGGTGGAAGAAGAGAAGCAACTGGCGCTCGGGCTCGATTCGTTACGCGAATTGCCGTGCGTGACCCTCGACGGCCACCGCGTACCGCTGCTGGTCAACACCGGCCTGCTGGCCGATGTGGCCCGCGCGCAACAGCGCGGCGCCGAAGGGGTGGGGCTGTACCGCACCGAAGTGCCGTTCATGATCAACCAGCGTTTCCCGAGTGAGAAGGAGCAGCTGGCGATTTATCGCGAGCAACTGTCCGCCTTCCACCCGTTGCCGGTGACCATGCGCAGCCTGGACATCGGCGGCGACAAGTCACTGTCGTATTTCCCGATCAAGGAAGACAACCCCTTCCTCGGCTGGCGCGGTATTCGCGTCACCCTCGACCACCCTGAAATCTTCCTGGTGCAGACTCGTGCCATGCTCAAGGCCAGCGAAGGCCTGAACAACCTGCGTATCCTGCTGCCGATGATCTCCGGCACCCATGAGCTGGAAGAAGCCTTGCACCTGATCCACCGCGCCTGGGGCGAAGTGCGCGACGAAGGCGCCGACGTGCCGATGCCGCCGATTGGCGTGATGATCGAAATCCCGGCGGCGGTGTACCAGGCCAAGGAGCTGGCGCGGCAGGTGGACTTCCTGTCGGTGGGCTCCAACGACCTGACCCAGTACCTGCTGGCCGTGGACCGTAACAACCCACGGGTGGCCGACCTCTACGACTACCTGCACCCGGCGGTGCTGCAAGCCCTGCAACACGTGGTGCGCGACGCCCATGCCGAAGGCAAGTCGGTGAGCATCTGCGGTGAGATGGCCGGCGACCCGGCGGCGGCGGTGCTGTTGATGGCGATGGGCTTTGACAGCCTGTCGATGAACGCCACCAACCTGCCGAAGGTGAAGTGGATGCTGCGCCAGGTTGAGCTGAGCATGGCCAAGGATCTGCTGGCGGAGTTGATGACCATCGACAACCCGCAGGTTATCCACAGCTCGCTGCAATTGGCGCTGAAGAACCTGGGGCTGACGCGGATGATCAATCCGGCTTCCGCCAAAACCTTGTAGGAGCGAGGGTGACGCCTGGTTCTTGCTCGCGAAGAACGTCAACGATAACGCGGGGTGCCTGATTCCCCGCGGCGTTCTCAGGTTTTTCGCGAGCAAGAACTAGGCGTCACCCTCGCTCCTACAGGTTGATGTCTACCTCGCCCAACCGCCCACCATGCGGTCCAAAGCTTCGCTCCACCATCCGCCGCGTGCCATCGGCATTCACAATCAACGCCGTGCTCGCCCGTGTCCCATAACTCGGGCTGGCGATAAACACACTCGACAGCAGGCTCTCGGTCGCCAACCCCACGCCGGTATCCGGCAGCTCGGCAAACGGTGCAATCTGCGGATCGCTCAGAATCTCCAGTAGCGCTTCGGGCTGGGGATCGTTCAGCAACTCACTCAGCGCGGCTTTGGCCTTAAGCAGTTTCGGCCAAGGTGTATCCAGCCCTGCATTGGATAACCCATACACGCCGGCTTTCAACTGCGTCGGCTCGGTGTGATTGGCGTTGTAATGCCACAAAGCCTCCCGCGTCCCCACCAGCAGGTTAAATCCGGCATATTCAATCGAACGGCCGTTAACGTCGGCCAAATATTCGTCAATCGGTAGCGAACCACTGAGAAACCGCGCCACCAGTTCACCGCGGGACTTGCGTGCAGGCGGCTGGTGAGGATCACGGATGTTGGTCAGGGCGGCAAACCGCCCATCGGCATTAACTCCCAGCCAGGTGCCGCCGGCTTCCTGGTCGCGGCCGGCGTAGACTTCGGGCGCATCCGGCCACTGGGCCAGCGGCAGGCTGGGGCGGGCGTAGAACTCATCACGGTTGGCCGCGACGATCAGTGGCTGGGCATGGCCCGGCCGCCAGGCAAAAACAATCAGGCACATCAGGCGATTCCCTTTTGTGTTTTTAGCCACTCTACCCACACAGGCAGCAGCGTTCCATCGTATCCAGTTGGGTCGCATGCCTTCCATCCGTTAACATGCCGGACTTGGTTTGGGGGCTCCCATGGAATTTCTGCTGTATTTGCTGCTGGGCGCATGTGCGGGTGTGCTCGCCGGGCTGTTTGGCGTGGGCGGCGGGATCATCATTGTGCCGGTGCTGGTGTTCAGCTTCACCTTGCAGGGCTTCGACCCGCAGGTGCTGACCCACCTGGCCGTGGGCACGTCCCTGGCAACAATCATCTTTACCTCGGTCAATGCCGTGCGTGAGCACCACCGACGTGGCGCGGTGCGTTGGCCGATCTTTGTATGGATGACCGTGGGTATCCTGCTCGGCGCCGGTTTTGGTGCGCTGACCGCCGAAGCGATTTCCGGCCCCAACTTGCAGAAGATCATCGGCGTATTCGCCCTGATCATCGCCGTGCAACTGGCCCTGGAGGTCAAACCCAAGGCCAGCCGCACGGTGCCGGGCAAGCTTGGCCTGACCCTGGCCGGTACCGTGATCGGCTGGGCTTCGGCGATTTTCGGCATCGGCGGCGGCTCGCTGACCGTGCCGTTTCTGACCTGGCGCAGCGTGCCGATGCAACAGGCGGTGGCCACCTCGTCCGCCTGTGGCCTGCCGATTGCCCTGGCCGGTGCATTAAGTTTCATGATTCTGGGCTGGCATGACCCGCTGTTGCCCGCTCATAGTCTAGGGTTCGTGTATTTGCCGGCGCTGCTGGGCATTGCCCTGACCAGCATGGTGTTTGCCCGTTTCGGCGCACGCCTGGCGCACCGGTTGTCGCCGCGCTTGCTCAAGCGGTTGTTCGCCGGCTTGCTGTTTTGTGTCGGTTTGAATTTTTTGCTGTAACGCAGGCTTAATCGCGCCCGGGCATGGTCCGGTCGCCATAACGAATGATTTAACGAGGAGTCGCAATGCTGCCTTACCCGCAGATCGACCCGGTGGCCCTGGCCATCGGTCCGCTGAAAATCCACTGGTACGGGTTGATGTACCTGATCGGCATCGGCGGTGCATGGCTGCTGGCCTCCCGGCGCCTGAACCGTTTCGACCCGACCTGGACCAAGGAGAAGCTCTCCGACATGGTGTTCTGGTTGTCGATGGGCGTTATTGTCGGCGGGCGACTGGGGTATGTGCTGTTTTACGATCTCTCTGCCTACATCGCCAACCCGACGCTGATCTTTGAAGTGTGGAAAGGCGGCATGGCATTCCACGGTGGCTTTATCGGCGTGATGATCGCCGCCTGGTGGTTCGGCCGTCGTAACGGCAAGTCGTTCTTCCAACTGATGGACTTCGTCGCGCCCCTGGTGCCGATCGGCCTGGGGGCCGGGCGCATCGGTAACTTCATCAACGCCGAGTTGTGGGGCAAGCCGACCGACGTGCCGTGGGCCATGGTGTTCCCGCCGTTCAGCGACCCGGCGCAACTGCCTCGCCATCCGTCGCAGCTCTACCAGTTCGCGTTGGAAGGGGTGGCACTGTTCCTTATCCTGTACCTCTTCTCGCGCAAACCGCGCCCGACCATGGCCGTTTCCGGCATGTTTGCTCTGTTCTACGGGATCTTCCGTTTCATCGTCGAATTCGTGCGCGTGCCGGATGCCCAACTGGGCTACCTGGCGTGGGGCTGGCTGACCATGGGGCAAGTGCTCAGCATTCCGATGATCCTGGTCGGCCTGGGCTTGCTGTGGTGGGCGTACAACCGCCCGCAACCGCTGAAGAACACCGCGCTTTAAATTCGAATTCCGGGGCCTGCGAGGTCCCGGCTTCAACGATACAGGTAATGACATGAAGCAATATCTCGAACTACTGAACGACGTCGTGACCAATGGATTGACCAAGGGCGATCGCACCGGCACCGGCACCAAGGCCGTGTTCGCCCGTCAGTATCGGCATAACTTGGCCGACGGCTTCCCGTTGCTGACCACCAAGAAGCTTCACTTCAAAAGCATCGCCAACGAGCTGATCTGGATGTTGAGCGGCAACACCAACATCAAGTGGCTGAATGAAAACGGCGTGAAAATCTGGGACGAATGGGCCACCGAAGAAGGTGACCTGGGCCCGGTGTACGGCGAGCAGTGGACCGCCTGGCCGACCAAGGACGGCGGCACGATCAACCAGATCGACTACATGGTGCACACGCTCAAGACCAACCCCAACAGCCGTCGCATCCTGTTCCACGGCTGGAACGTCGAGTACCTGCCGGACGAAACCAAGAGCCCGCAGGAAAACGCGCGCAACGGCAAACAAGCCCTGCCACCGTGCCACCTGCTGTACCAGGCGTTCGTGCATGACGGCCATCTGTCGATGCAGTTGTACATCCGCAGTTCCGACGTGTTCCTCGGCCTGCCGTACAACACCGCCGCCCTGGCGCTGCTGACCCACATGCTGGCCCAGCAATGCGACTTGATCCCCCACGAGATCATCGTCACCACCGGCGACACCCACGCCTACAGCAACCACATGGAACAGATCCAGACCCAGCTGGCGCGCACGCCGAAGAAGCTGCCGGAACTGGTGATCAAGCGTAAGCCTGCGTCGATCTACGATTACAAGTTCGAAGACTTTGAAATCGTGGGCTATGACGCTGATCCAAGCATCAAGGCCGATGTCGCCATCTAGAGTCTGACGGTGTCCAGTGTGGAAGGGGACAAGCCCCCTCCCACATTTGGCCTGTTTAATGGCCGTGGCTTCTGCCCACATGTGAAGGCTCGGCCTCGCTGGCGGCAACACCTCCGCTGACCTCCAGCTGCTGCAAAATCCCACAGTGGTCCCCGCCGCCACAGCGTTGACGCAGGTCCAGCAACTGCTCCTGCAACGCCAACAGCCCATCAATCCGCGCTTTCACATGGTGGATATGCTCATCAATCAAGGCATTCACATTTTCGCACTGGTCCTGGGGGCTGTCCCGTAAGCCGAGCAAACTGCGGATTTCTTCCAGGGTCATGTCGAGGCTGCGGCAGTTGCGGATGAAGATCAGCCGCTCGGTGTGCGCCTGGGTATACACGCGGTAGTTGGCCTCGGTGCGTGCCGGGGGTGGCAGCAGGCCTTCTTTCTCGTAATAACGGATGGTTTCCACCGGGCAGTCGGTCAGTTTGGCCAGTTCGCCGATCTTCATCGCAGCAATCTCCAAATGGGTGCTTGACCCTATAGTGGCTACAGGGTCTTTACTTGGCAACAGGCACCTTACGGACGCGACCTGATGAGCGATTCCATTCACACCCCGCATAAGCACGACCATGACCACGACCACGATCATGGCCCGAAGAAACTCACGCCTGTGCATGACCACGGTCATGGCGGTTCGTGCTGTTCCGGCACGCCCGCGCCTGCACTGGTGCAGTTGAGCGAGGCGCCTACCGCCGGTTCGCGCCTGAGCACCTTCCGCATCGAAGCCATGGACTGCCCCACCGAGCAGACGCTGATCCAGAACAAACTGGGCAAGCTGGCCGGTGTGCAGCAGCTGGAATTCAACCTGATCAACCGCATCCTCGGCGTCACCCATGATCTGCCGAGCACCGCGCCGATCATCGATGCGATCAAGTCCCTGGGCATGCAGGCCGACCCGATCGTGGAGGGTACCCCGGCCGCCGAGCCGCCTGCCAAGAAGCATTGGTGGCCGTTGGCGTTGTCCGGTGTGGGGGCGTTGGGCGCAGAAATACTGCACTTCACCAACGCCGCGCCGACCTGGGTCATCGCCATCGTGGCACTGGTGTCGATCCTCAGCGGTGGCCTCACCACCTACAAGAAGGGCTGGATCGCCCTGAAAAACCTCAACCTGAACATCAACGCGCTGATGAGTATCGCGGTCACCGGCGCGATCCTGATTGGCCAGTGGCCGGAAGCGGCGATGGTGATGTTCCTGTTCACCGTGGCCGAGTTGATAGAAGCCAAGTCCCTGGACCGTGCGCGCAATGCCATCAGTGGCTTGATGCAGATGACACCGGAACAGGCCACGGTTCAGCAGGCTGATGGCCGCTGGATTGAAACGGAGGTCAAAAGCATTGAACTGGGCGCAATCGTGCGGGTAAAACCTGGCGAGCGCATTGGTCTGGACGGTGAAGTCACCGCCGGCCAATCCACCATCGACCAGGCGCCGATCACCGGTGAAAGCCTGCCGATTGAAAAGACCGTGGGCGATAAAGTCTTCGCCGGCACCATCAACCAGGCCGGTTCCCTGGAGTACAAGGTCACGGCGGCCGCCAACAACTCCACCCTGGCCCGCATCATCCATGCGGTGGAACAGGCTCAGGGCGCACGGGCACCTACCCAGCGTTTTGTCGATAGCTTCTCGAAAATCTACACCCCGGCCGTGTTCCTGTTCGCCCTGGGCGTGGCCGTAATCCCACCGCTGTTCATGGCTGGCGCCTGGTTCGACTGGATCTACCGCGCCCTGGTGCTGCTGGTGGTGGCGTGCCCTTGCGCTTTGGTGATTTCCACCCCGGTGACCATCGTCAGCGGCCTGGCGGCTGCGGCGCGCAAAGGCATCCTGATCAAGGGCGGCGTGTACCTGGAGGGCGGATACAAGCTGGACTACCTGGCGCTGGACAAGACCGGCACTATCACCCACGGCAAGCCGGTGCAAACCGATTACCTTGCGCTGTTCCCCACTGTCGAAGACAGCGCCCCGGCCCTGGCTGCCAGTTTGGCCGGGCGTTCCGACCACCCGGTGTCCCTGGCAATCGCCAACGCGGCTGTGGATAAAAACCTGCCTGTGCACGTTGTGGATAACTTCGAAGCCCTGGCCGGTCGCGGCGTGCGCGGCGATATCAATGGCCAGACCTACCACTTGGGCAACCACCGCCTCGTGGAAGACCTGGGCTTATGCTCGCCGGAGCTGGAGGAAAAACTGTTTGCCCTGGAGAAACAAGGCAAGTCCGTGGTGCTGTTGCTCGACACGTCCGGCCCGCTGGCCCTGTTCGCGGTGGCCGACACGGTCAAGGACAGCAGCCGCGAAGCCATCCAGCAATTGCATGAGCTGGGCATCAAGACCCTGATGCTCACCGGCGACAACACCCACACCGCCCAGGCGATTGCCGCTCAGGTCGGCATCGACCAGGCTCAGGGCGACCTGTTGCCCACCGACAAACTGCACGCCATCGAAACCCTCTACGGCCAAGGCTACCGGGTTGGCATGGTCGGCGACGGCATCAACGACGCCCCGGCCCTGGCGCGCGCCGAGATTGGCTTTGCGATGGCTGCAGCAGGTACCGACACCGCCATCGAAACTGCCGACGTCGCCTTGATGGACGATGATTTGCGCAAGATTCCGGCATTCATTCGTTTGTCGCGGCAAACGTCGAGTATCCTCAAGCAGAACATCACCCTGGCGCTGGTGATCAAGGCGATCTTCCTGGTGGTCACGTTCCTGGGCATGGCTACCATGTGGATGGCGGTGTTCGCCGACATGGGCGTGGCCCTGCTGGTGGTGTTCAATGGCCTGCGCCTGTTGCGCAAATAGAGGATGAGAGGGTGGTGTGCTGAGTGCCGAGCTGAAGGCGTTTTTTATGGTTGCCCGCCTGGGCAGCATCACCCAGGCGGCGAAAAAACTCGGCCTGAGCCAGCCCACGGTCACCACCCAGATTCGCAACCTGGAAAGCCAGTACGGCGTTGAGCTGTTCTACCGTGGCGGGCGCCGCCTCACCGTCAGCGACGAGGGCGCGCGCCTGCTGCCGATGGTCAAGACGTTGCTGCAGCAGGAAGCGGACATCGAGTTTTTCCTGCGTAACAGCGGCCAGGTCCAGGGGGCGCTGAGAATCGCCGCGACGGCGCCGTACTACATCCTCGACCTGGTCAAAGCCTTTCGCGAACGCCTGCCGCACGTGGAAGTGTCGGTGGAAATCGGCAACTCCCAGCAGGTGCTCGAAGCACTGGACGATTACCGCGTCGATGTCGCCGCGTCCTCGCAGTTGCTCGAAGACCCGCGCCTGATCCGCCGCGTATTGGGCACCGATCCCCTGGTGTTGGCGGTGCACCGCAATCACCCACTGGCCAAGCTCGACCATGTACCGCTCAGTGCGTTGGCCGGGCATACGTTGTTGATGCGTGAAGCGGGCTCAACCACGCGACGGCTTACGGAAGAGATGCTGCAAGGTGCGGGCGTGAATTACGGGCCACTGCTGGAAATCGGCAGCCGTGAATCGATCCGCGAAGCGGTGCTGCGCAATATCGGCATCAGCATCATCGCCCGCCAGGAAGTGCCCCATGACCCACAATTGCGGGTGCTGACCATCGAGAATGCGCCGCAGATTCCGGAGTACCTGTACTGCCTCAAGGAAAGAAAAGGCGCTCGCCTGCCGGCGGCGTTTTTGGGGTTGGCGCAGGAAATGTCGCCGATCTAAAGCCTTGTAGTGGCTTTGGGGACCAATCGGGAGCAAGCCCCCTCCCACATTTGACCGAGTTCCAACATGGAAATGCGGTCACCTGTGGGAGGGGGCTTGCCCCCGATTGCGGTAGACCAGGCAACCCGTCTCTAAATGGCCTACCCAAATCTACGAATACCACTATCGCCGCGTTTTGCCTTTCTGCCACAAGAGGGACGCATTGCCTGCCTAGCATGGCCTTCATCAGTTTGATGAGGTGCCACCATGAACACAGCCCTGACCCAACCCGGCGCGCCGATGAACGTGCGCGGTATCCAGAAACGCTTCGGCGCTTTTACTGCGTTGGACAATGTGTCCCTGGACGTAGCTGCCGGCGAGCTGGTGTGCCTGCTGGGCCCTTCCGGCTGCGGCAAGACCACGTTGCTGCGCTGCATCGCCGGCCTGGAACGCCAGGACAGCGGCGAACTTTACCTGGGTGATCGCGATGTTTCCCGGCTGCCGCCCCAGGCTCGGGACTACGGCATTTTGTTCCAGTCCTACGCGCTGTTTCCCAATCTCACCGTCGAAGCGAACATCGGCTACGGCCTCACCGGCAGCGGTCGCGATGAAGTGCGCCAGCGTGTCGGACAGATGCTTGAACTGGTGGGGCTACTCGGCAGTGAAAAGAAGTACCCCGGCCAACTCTCCGGCGGCCAGCAGCAGCGCGTCGCCCTGGCCCGTGCGCTGGCGCCGGCCCCGTCGTTGCTGTTGCTGGATGAGCCGATGTCGGCCCTCGATGCCCGCGTGCGCGAACATCTGTGCACCGAGCTGCGCCAGCTGCAACGGCGCCTCGGTATCACCACCCTGATGGTCACCCACAACCAGGACGAAGCGATGTTGATGGCCGACCGCATTGCCGTGATGAACAACGGCAAGGTCGAGCAATACGCTACGCCCCAGGAAATCTACGACCGCCCGGCCACGCCGTTTGTGGCGGAGTTTGTCGGCCAGGGCAATTGGCTGCCGTTCAGCCGCAACAGTGCCAGCCATGCCCAGGTCGGCGGGATGAGCATGCGCCTGGCCGAGGATGCCGGCGGGGCCAAGTCCGGCCGGCTGTTCTGCCGCCCGGAAGCCATCAGCGTCAACCCGCCGGTGCATGAAGAAAACCTGTTCCCGGCCAAGGTCCGCGAGATCACCTTCCTCGGCAACCGCTGCCGCATGAGCTTTGAGCTGGAGCAACTGCCCGGCCATCCGCTGCTTGCCGAGCTGGCCCCGGAAGCCATGCCGCGCCTGGGCGCCCAGGACATCTGGGTCGCCTTGCCGCCGCGCAGCCTGCAGGTGTTTGCCTGACATGGCCGCTGTCATGACGCTGCCGCGCCAGGTGTCCCGCGCCGAAACCGGCGACCGTATTTTCGTGGTCGGCGGCAAACTGCTCTGGCTGTTGCTGCTGGGCATCGCCGTATTGCTGCCACTGTTGGCGATCTTCTGGCGTGGCTTCAGCAGTGAAGCCGGGCAGGGCGGTGGCCTGGTCGCCGCACGGGCGTTGGTCTCCAGCGCCAACTTCCACTGGCTGCTGGGCAATAGCCTGAAAGTCTCCCTCAGCGTAGCGGCCATTGTCGTACCGCTGGCCTACCTGTTTGCCTACGCTCTGCAACGCACGTTGATTCCCGGCAAGGCCCTCTGGCGAGGCCTGTCGCTGCTGCCGCTGATGGCACCGTCGATGCTGCCAGGGATTGCACTGGTCTACCTGTTCGGTAACCAGGGCATGCTGCGCGGGCTGCTCTCGGACAACATCTACGGCTTCTGGGGCATTGTGCTCGGTGAAGTGATCTACACCTTCCCCCATGCCCTGATGATTTTGCTCTCGGCGCTGTCCCTGGCCGATGCGCGTCTGTTCGACGCGGCCTCGAGCATGGGCGCCAGCCCTGCGCGGGCGTTCCGCAGCATCACCTGGCCGGCCACGCGCCAGGCGGTGTTTGCGGCGTTTTGCCTGGTGTTCACCCTGACCATCACGGATTTCGGCGTGCCCGTGGTGGTCGGTGGGGATTATCAAGTGCTGGCGCTGGAAGCCTACAAGGCGGTGGTCGGCCAGCAACAGTTTGGTCGGGGTGCGTTGATCGGCATGGTGCTGCTGCTGCCGGCGCTGTTCAGCTTTGGCGTCGATGCCTGGTTGCGTCGGCGCCAAGGCGATGGCATGAGTGGCCGCGCCCAAGTCTTCCGGCCGGTGCCGTCGCGTTTAAGGGATGGTTGCTATCTGCTCATCGTGCTGCTGATTTGTGCCGTGTTGCTGCTGGTGTTCGGCATGGCGGTGTACTCCTCGCTGGTGAAGTTCTGGCCGTACAACCTGTCGCTGTCGCTCAGCCACTACCAGTTCGAAGACACGGCCGGCGGCGGCTGGCTGGCCTATCGCAACAGCCTGACCCTGGCGTTGTGCACGGCATTGATCGGCAGCGTATTGATCTTCACCGGCGCCTACCTGATGGAAAAGACCAAGGGCCAGAAGGGCCTGAACCTGGCGCTGCGCATGCTCAGCTTTGTGCCGATGGCCGTGCCGGGGTTGGTGCTGGGCCTGGGCTACGTGTTCTTTTTCAACCTGAGCGGCAACCCGCTGCATGTGTTCTACGGCACCATGACCCTGCTGGTGGTGTGCACCATTGCTCACTATTTGACCACCGCACAGATGACCGCCACCACCGCGCTGCGCCAGCTGGACGCCGAGTTCGAAGCGGCTGCGCTGTCGCTCAAGGCGCCGCTGTATCGCCATTACTTGAAAGTCACCGTGCCGATCTGCCTGCCGGCGCTGCTGGACATCGTGCGCTACCTGTTTGTGTCGGCGATGACCACCGTCTCCGCCGCGATCTTCCTCTACAGCCCCGACACCATCCTCGCCGCCGTCGCCGTGTTGAACATGGACGACGCCGGCAATGTGGGCGGCGCGGCGGCCATGTCGACCCTGATCCTGTTCACCTCGGCCGGCGTTTCGCTGCTGCTGGCGTGGGCTTCACGTGGCGCGCTGCGCCGCTCCCAAGCCTGGCGCCAGACCGCGCCCGGCCAATAAACATCCCTGAAGGAGGTGCTCCATGTTCAAGCCCCTGGCGCTGGTCGCTGCCGTACTCACTGCATTCAGCCTGAATGCTTTCGCCAAGACCGAGTTGACCGTGTACACGGCCCTTGAAGCCGAGCAGTTGAAGACCTACAAAAAAGCCTTCGAACAGGCCAACCCCGACGTCGAGATCAAATGGGTGCGCGACTCCACCGGCATCATTACCGCCAAGTTGCTGGCCGAAAAAGACCGCCCGCAAGCCGACGTGGTCTGGGGCCTGGCCGCGTCGAGCCTGGCGATCCTCGATCAGCAAGGCATGCTGGACAACTACGCCCCTAAGGACCTGGACAAGATCGGCAAGCATTACCGTGACGCCGCCAACCCACCGGCCTGGGTCGGCATGGATGTGTGGGCCGCGACCATTTGCTTCAATACGGTCGAAGCCGAGAAACAGGGCCTGACCAAGCCGGTGAGCTGGCAAGACCTGACCAAGCCCGAGTACAAGGGCAAGATCGTAATGCCCAACCCGGCATCGTCCGGCACCGGCTTCCTGGATGTGAGCGCCTGGCTGCAAACCTTCGGCGAGAAGCAGGGCTGGCAGTACATGGACGACTTGCACCAGAACATCGGCCAATACGTACATTCGGGCTCCAAGCCCTGCAAGCTGGCGGCTTCCGGTGAGTTCCCGATCGGTATTTCCTTTGAGTATCCGGCCGTGCAGCTGAAGCGCCAGGGCGCACCGCTGGACATCATCCTGCCGAAGGAAGGCCTGGGCTGGGACATCGAAGCCACCGCCGTGATCAAGGGCACCGCCCATGCGGACGCCGCCAGAAAGCTCGCCGACTTTTCCGCCAGTACAGCGGCGATGGACCTGTACAAGGACAATTTCGCCGTGCTCGCCCAGCCGGGGATCGCCAAGCCGCAGACCGAATTGCCGGCCGACTACGAGCAGCGTTTGATCAAGAACGACTTTGCCTGGGCGTCGAAGAATCGCGACAGCATTTTGACCGAGTGGCGTAAGCGCTATGACGGCAAGTCGGAGAAGGTGGCGGGGCAGTAAGGTTTTCGTTAGGGCTACTGGCCTCATCGGGAGCAAGCCCCCTCCCACATTTGGAATGCGTACCCCTGTGGGAGGGGGCTTGCCCCGGTACAAACCGGGGACATCGTTTACATTTCTAACCGGGGACATGGTTTACAGGCTAATACGCATGATCAGGAGGTAACTGATCATGCCCTGGAACCAAGAGTCCCC
>NZ_JAAUVM010000028.1:0-68706 GCF_012030485.1 Pseudomonas sp. B14(2022) | reverse complement strand
GCGCAAGGTCAGTCAGCCTCTGGATTGGCTGACCCGCCGCTATCGGGAGCAAGCCCCCTCCCACATTTTTTTGCCTGCAATTATTCGACTTAGGTCGCTGAACCCATAATCTACATCCTTAGCCTGCTATCATTTGTAACTATTGATTGCCCAAATACCGACGAGCCGCTCCCCAGAAGTGGCCGAATAAACCCGTGACCACATGATGAGGTGCACCCATGTCTGATCAAGATCAAGACAACCCCCGGCGTGATTTTTTGCGCAAATCCTTGACCTTGATCCCGGTGGTCACGGTTGCGAGTACCGGCCTTGGTGGCTCGATACTGATGGCCACGCCTGAGCCTGCCCACGCGGCGCCGGCCAAACCTGCGAAGAACGACAAGGCCTACGAGCCGAGCTATTTCACCGCTGAGGAATGGGCGTTCATCAACGCCGCCGTCGAGCGTTTGATCCCCGCAGATGCCCAAGGCCCCGGTGCCCTGGAAGCCGGCGTGCCGGAGTACATCGACCGTCAGATGAACACGCCTTACGCCAGCGGCGCGCTGTGGTACATGCAAGGTCCGTTCAACGCCGACGCCCCGCCGGAGATGGGCTGGCAGAGCAAGTTGGTGCCCAAGGAAATTTATCGCCTGGGCATTGCCGCGACGGATGCTTGGTCGAAAGCCTTCAACGGTAAAGCTTTTGCTGCGCAAGACAGCGCTACCCGAGATGATATGTTGCGGCGCCTGGAGGCGGGCGGCAGTGAAGTCACGGCACATTTCGACGCGGTGCCGCCGAAGATGTTCTTCAACTTGCTGCTGCAAAACACCAAGGAAGGGTTCTTCTGCGACCCGATCCACGGTGGCAACAAAGGCATGGTCGGCTGGACCATGATCGGCTTCCCCGGCGCCCGCGCCGACTTCATGGATTGGGTGGAACGCAACGAGCAGTACCCCTTCCCGGCAGTTTCCATCCGCGGCGAGAGGGCATAAACGTGGCGACCATCATGAAGAAAGTGGATGCGGTGATTGTCGGCTTCGGCTGGACCGGCGCGATCATGGCCAAGGAGCTGACGGAAGCAGGCCTCAACGTGCTGGCGCTGGAGCGCGGGCCGATGCAGGACACTTACCCGGACGGCAACTATCCCCAGGTCATCGACGAACTGACCTACAGCGTGCGTAAAAAACTCTTCCAGGACATCTCCAAGGAGACGGTGACGATTCGTCATAGCGTGAATGACGTTGCCCTGCCTAACCGTCAGCTCGGCGCGTTTTTGCCGGGTAACGGCGTGGGCGGTGCGGGCCTGCACTGGTCGGGTGTGCATTTCCGTGTCGATCCGATTGAACTGCGCATGCGCAGCCATTACGAAGAACGTTACGGCAAGCACTTTATTCCCAAGGACATGACCATCCAGGACTTCGGCGTGAGCTACGAAGAGCTGGAGCCGTTTTTCGACTATGCAGAAAAAGTCTTCGGCACCTCAGGCCAGGCCTGGACCGTGAAAGGTCAGTTGGTGGGCGAAGGCCGTGGCGGCAACCCTTATGCGCCGGATCGTTCCAACCCGTTTCCGCTGGAGGCGCAGAAGAACACAGTCTCCGCACAGCTGTTTCAGAAAGCGGCCGCCAGCGTCGGGTATAAGCCCTACAACCTGCCGTCAGCCAATACCTCGGGGCCTTACACCAACCCCTATGGCGCGCAGATGGGCCCCTGCAACTTCTGCGGTTTTTGCAGCGGTTACGTGTGCTACATGTACTCCAAGGCCTCGCCGAACGTGAACATCCTGCCGGCGCTGCGCCAGGTGCCGAATTTCGAGCTGCGGCCTAACTCCCACGTGCTCAAGGTCAATCTGGACAGCACCAAGAGCAAGGCCACCGGCGTGACCTACATCGACGCCCAAGGCCGAGAGTGCGAACAACCGGCAGACCTGGTGATCCTCGGCGCGTTCCAGTTCCACAACGTGCGGCTGATGCTGCTGTCGGGCATCGGCAAACCCTACGACCCGATTACCAATGAAGGCGTGGTGGGCAGAAACTTCGCTTACCAGAACATGGCCACCATCAAGGCGTTCTTCGACAAGGACACCCACACCAACAACTTTATCGGTGCGGGCGGCAATGGCGTGGCCATCGATGACTTCAACGCCGACAACTTCGACCACGGCCCTCACGGATTTGTTGGGGGCTCGCCGATGTGGGTCAACCAGGCGGGCAGCCGCCCGATTGCCGGTACGTCCAACCCGCCCGGCACACCGGCCTGGGGCAGCGCGTGGAAGCGCGCCACCGCCGATTACTACACCCACCAGGTGTCGATGGATGCTCATGGTGCCCATCAATCCTACCGGGGTAACTACCTCGATCTGGACCCGGTCTACCGCGATGCCTACGGCCTGCCGTTGCTGCGTATGACGTTCGACTGGCAGGAAAACGACATCAAGATGAACCGCTTCATGGTCGAGAAAATGGGCAAGGTCGCCGAAGCGATGAACCCCAAGGCGATTGCCGTGCTCGGCAAAAAAGTCGGTGAGCACTTCAACACCGCGTCCTACCAGACCACCCACCTCAACGGTGGCGCGATCATGGGCACCGACCCGAAGACCAGTGCGTTGAACCGCTATCTGCAATGCTGGGATGTACACAACGTGTTTGTTCCGGGTGCATCTGCTTTCCCACAGGGCTTGGGCTACAACCCTACTGGCCTGGTGGCGGCATTGACCTACTGGTCGGCTCGCGCGATCCGCGAGCAGTACCTGAAAAATCCCGGCCCACTGGTTCAGGCATAAGGAGCGATGACCATGAAAGCATTTGTTATCGCGACGTTTGCCCTGCTCAGCAGCTGCTCGATCAGTGCCGCCGAAACCGACCTGATCAAGCAGGGCGAATACCTGGCGCGCGCCGGCGACTGCGTGGCCTGCCACACCGCCAAGGGCGGCAAACCGTTCGCCGGTGGCCTACCGATGGAAACCCCCATCGGTGTGATCTATTCCACCAACATCACCCCGGACAAGACCGGTCTGGGCGACTACAGTTTCGAGGACTTCGACAAGGCCGTGCGTCACGGCGTCGCCAAGAGTGGTAGTACGCTTTACCCGGCGATGCCTTACCCGTCTTATGCGCGCGTCAGCGAAAGCGACATGCAGGCGTTGTATGCGTACTTCATGAAGGGCGTGGAACCGGTCGCCCAGGAGAACAAGGCCAGCGACATTCCGTGGCCGCTGAGCATGCGTTGGCCGTTGGCGGCGTGGCGCTGGATGTTTGCACCTGAGGTGGCGGATAAACCGGCCGTGGCGAGCGCGGACCCAGTGATCAGCCGCGGCGCTTACCTGGTGGAAGGCCTTGGCCACTGTGGCGCATGCCATACACCACGCGCTCTGACCATGCAGGAAAAAGCCCTGAGCGCGACTGACGGCAAGGCCTTCCTGTCCGGCAGTGCGCCACTGGAAGGCTGGATCGCCAAGAGCCTGCGCGGCGACCACAAGGACGGTCTCGGCAGTTGGAGCGAGGAGCAACTGGTGCAATTCCTCAAGACCGGTCGCAGTGACCGCAGCGCGGTATTTGGCGGTATGAGCGATGTGGTCGTGCATAGCATGCAGTACATGTCGCAAGACGACCTGACCGCTATAGCCCGTTACCTCAAGAGCCTGCCGGCGGTGGACCCAAAAGACCAGCCGCACCAGTATGACAAGCAGGTGGCCGAGGCGCTGTGGAAGGGCGATGACAGCAAGCCCGGCGCGTCGGTGTATATCGACAACTGCGCGGCCTGCCATCGTACCGATGGCCATGGCTATACGCGGGTATTCCCGGCGTTGGCGGGCAACCCGGTGTTGCAGACGGCGGATGCCACGTCGTTGATCAACATCGTGTTGAACGGCGGCACGTTGCCGGCCACTCACACGGCGCCGTCGACCTTTACCATGCCGGCGTTCGCCTGGCGCCTGTCGGACCAGGAAGTGGCGGATGTGGTCAGTTTCATCCGTGGCAGTTGGGGTAACCAGGGCGCCCCGGTGAACGCCAGTGACGTGGCCGACCTGCGCAAGAACGACATGCGCACCACCTCGGGCGATGACCTGGGGCAGGTCACACAAAAGCACTGACCGCCCAACGGCACTGGTCAGGAACCTCGCGCCTCGATACTGTATATAAAACCAGTATCGAGGCGCCTTCATGTCTACTCCGCTGCCGCCCCGTGGTCGGGGCACGGCCACCAACCTGCATAACCGCTTTGCGCCCACCGTCAGCGTGGCCGAGGACGACGGCTGGTACCAGGAAGTGCCGCCGACCCAGGGCACCGAAGTACGCATCGAGACGGCCAAGACCATCATCACCCGCAACAACTCTCCGGACCTGCCGTTCGACCGCTCCATCAACCCCTACCGTGGCTGCGAGCATGGCTGTATCTACTGCTATGCACGGCCCAGCCACGCCTATTGGGATATGTCGCCGGGGCTGGATTTCGAAACCAGGCTGATCGCCAAGAGCAACGCGGCCGACGTGCTGGAGCAGCAACTGTCGAAGCCGGGCTATGTGTGTGCGCCGATCAATCTGGGCTCCAACACCGACCCGTACCAGCCTATCGAGCGTGAGTACAAGATCACCCGGCAAACCCTCGAAGTGCTGCTGCGCTATCGGCATCCGGTGACCATCATTACCAAGGGCTCTCTGATCCTGCGCGACCTGGACCTGCTGGCGGAGCTGGCCAGGCAACGCCTTGTGGCGGTGATGATCAGCCTCACCAGCCTGGATGATGAACTCAAGCGCATCCTGGAACCGCGCACAGCGGCGCCCAAGGCACGGTTGCGGGCCATCCGGGTGATGCGCGAGGCGGGCATCCCGGTGGGTGTGTTGTGCTCACCGATGATCCCGATGATCAACGACAGCGAGCTGGAAAGCCTGCTCACCGAAGCCCATGCCGCCGGTGCGCAGAGTGCGGCCTACATGATGTTGCGACTGCCGCTGGAGGTGGCGCCCCTGTTCGAGGAGTGGCTGGCGGCGCATTACCCGCAGCGGGCGGCCCATGTGATGAGCCTGGTGCGCCAGGTGCGCGGTGGTGAGGTGTACGACAGTCGGTTCGGCGTACGCATGCGGGGTGAGGGGCCATTTGCCGACCTGCTGGCCCAGCGTTTCAGCAAGGCAATCAAACGCTTGGGGCTCGATCGCAGAGAAGGCTTCAATCTGGATTGCACAGCGTTCTGTCCACCGGGCAGACAGATGACATTGTTGTAGACTGAAAAGGAAGAATGCACCATGCCTGTAGGAATAGTCGCGTTTTGATATCACTGAAACCCGCGATCTAGAGCGGTTCATTCAGTTTGAGTTAAGTTTCGGTGGTTACCTTGTTCAGCGAGTGACTGATGAGTCGGCAGCCTGGTTTTTGGCTTTTACAACTATTCCACTGGCCTGGCGTCGAACTGACCTGAAAACTCCCCTGCATTAATCAAGAGGATGAATCATGAGTGACAAGGATAAACAGCCGTTGGCTGCGTCGGCTTCAGCCCCTCAGGTGGCAGAGTCTGCTGATGCAGCGCTAAAACACATCGTTGACGGCTTTTTGCATTTCCATCACGACGTCTTCCCCCAGCAGGAAGAACTCTTCAAGAAACTCGCCACGGCCCAGAGCCCACGGGCGATGTTCATTACCTGCGCCGACTCGCGCATCGTGCCTGAGCTGATTACCCAAAGCTCTCCCGGCGACCTGTTCGTGACCCGCAACGTCGGTAACGTCGTGCCGCCTTATGGGCAGATGAACGGCGGCGTTTCCACTGCCATCGAGTACGCCGTACTGGCCTTGGGCGTGCAGCACATCATCGTGTGCGGGCACTCCGATTGTGGCGCCATGCGTGCGGTCCTCAACCCCGCCAGCCTGGAGAAGATGCCGACGGTAAGGGCCTGGCTGCGGCATGCCGAAGTCGCCAAGTCCATGGTCGAGGACAACTGCGACTGTGCCAACGAAGGCGAGAGCATGAAAGTGCTCACCGAAGAAAACGTCATCGCCCAACTGCAGCATTTGCGTACCCATCCCTCGGTGGCGTCGCGCATGGCCAATGGTCAGCTGTTTATCCACGGCTGGATCTACAACATCGAAACCAGTGAAATTCGAGCCTACGATGCTGATCAGTCGGCATTCCGACCGTTGAGCGGCGAAGGGCCGATTCCTTCCGCGACGCCTAAAGCGCGCTTCTAAAACACTTCCCTGCCGGGTAAAGCGGTGGCTGCCATGGATGCAGCCAGGCTTTGCCGCGCCCGGCGAATGCCTCGGGAGAGCCATCATGCGTGCTGCTCAATTGAAAGCTGTATTGCCACGGGAGCTGCTCGCCTCCGTGGTTGTGTTTCTGGTCGCCCTGCCCCTGTGCATGGGGATCGCCATCGCGTCCGGCATGCCGCCGGCCAAGGGCCTGATCACCGGGATTATCGGTGGCCTGGTAGTGGGCTGGTTGGCGGGTTCGCCGCTGCAGGTCAGCGGCCCGGCAGCGGGTCTGGCGGTATTGGTGTTCGAGCTGGTGCGCCAGCACGGGATGATGATGCTCGGGCCGATCCTGCTGCTGGCCGGTTTCCTGCAGCTGGTGGCCGGGCGTCTGCGCCTGGGCTGCTGGTTCCGCGTCACGGCGCCAGCAGTGGTGTACGGGATGCTGGCGGGGATCGGTGTATTGATTGTGCTATCGCAGATCCATGTGATGCTCGACGGTGCGCCCAAGCCCTCAGGGCTGGATAACCTGGCGGGCTTCCCCGCCGCGCTGGTGGAGGCGATTCCAACCTTGGGCGGCGGCCTGGGTTGGCAGGCCGGATTGCTCGGTTTGTCGACGATGCTGGTGATGTACCTGTGGGATAAATTCCGTCCGCAAACCCTGCGTTTCGTGCCCGGAGCTCTGTTGGGCGTGGGCCTGGCAACGGTGACCAGCCTGGTGCTGGCGTTGCAGGTCAAGCGTGTGGAAGTGCCGGAGAACCTCGCCGACGCCATCGATTGGCTGCGTCCCAGCGACCTGTTGAACCTGGCTGACCCTCAGTTGCTGATCGCCGCGTTTGCAGTGGCGTTTATCGCCAGTGCCGAAACCCTGCTCTCTGCTGCAGCGGTAGACCGCATGCACAGTGGTCAGCGTTCTGATTTCGATAAGGAATTGTCCGCCCAAGGTGTGGGCAACATGCTGTGCGGCCTGGTGGGTGCCCTGCCGATGACCGGTGTGATCGTGCGCAGCTCGGCCAACGTGCAGGCCGGGGCCACCACGCGGTTGTCAGCGATGTTCCATGGCGTATGGCTGTTGGGGTTCGTACTGTTGTTGTCGAGCGTGCTGCAAAGCATTCCCGTGGCGAGCCTGGCGGGTGTGTTGGTGTACACCGGGATCAAGCTGGTGGATATCAAGGCCTTCAAGGCCCTAGGTCGTTATGGGCGTATGCCGATGTTTACCTACGCGGCCACGGCGTTGGCGATCATTTTCACCGACCTGCTGACCGGCGTGCTGGTGGGCTTCGGGCTCACATTGGTCAAGTTGGCGCTCAAGGCCTCGCGCCTGAAAGTCAGTCTGATCGACCTGCCCCAAGAGGGGGAAATGGAGCTGCGTTTGACCGGTGCGGCGACCTTCCTGAAAGTGCCGGCGTTGACCCAGGTGCTGGCGACGGTGCCTCCGGGCGCGACTGTGCACGTACCGCTGAGTAACCTGAGTTATATCGACCATTCCTGCCTGGAGTTGCTGGAGGAATGGGGCCGGGCGAATGCGGCCAAGGGCTCGAAGCTGGTGATCGAGGCGCGTGGGTTGAAGCGCAGGCTCGAAGGTCGTGTCAGGATGACGACAGGGATTGGCTCGGCGCCCTCAATCGGCTGACAGAACCGGATCAAAATGTGGGAGGGGCTGGCTCCCTCCCACATTTGTTCTGTGTCTAATTTAAGATTTAAGCCGGCTGATCCAGCGCCAACTCCACCCCCAGCTTGCGGGAAAGGCACGGCCAGCGCTTCCACGCGGCTTCCGTGTGCGGGCTTTTCAGCTGTTCGCGATACGTCTCGACCGACTCCAGCGCAAAGCTGTCTTCGTTGAGCATCTCGTCCACCGCGTGGTGTACGGCTTCATCCAGCTGGTTGGCGAATGCTTCGCCGATCAACTGATGGGCAATCACGTTGGCCACGGTGGTATCTGCCGGAATCAACGGCTGGCCAAAGTGTTTGATATACAAATCGTTGACCTCTTCCACCAGGCGATGGGCCAGGTAAGCCTCGTCCAGCAGGCCGTCGAGCCCTTCGTGGCCAGCCAGGATCGCGGGCGGTTGCAGGAAGAAATGCTCGGCGATTTTCAGCACAGGCTTTATCTGGCTTTCGATCCCCGCTTCGCGGGCCACGTCATTGGCGGCCTCCAACAAGTCCGGGACGAGTTCGATGTAGGCGGTCACAAAGCGGGTCATGACTTGGGTGCTATCACCATCAGCCAAAGAAATGGCCGAATGCAGGTGCGGCAATTGCTCTTCCAGCTGCTTGGCTAGCTGGCCAGTGCTGGCTTCGTGTTGATAGGCACGGGAAATCTGCTCGCGCAATGCGGCGGTGTTCATGAAGGCTCCAGTGAAGCAGGCGTAGGAATAGGGACAGCATAAGGTAGCTCGTTTATACGAGCGCCTAAGACGCATTTGTCATAATTATTTCATGGTTATGCATACGCGTTATATCGAATTGCCATCGTTCGTCGGATAAACGATTCCGCACCCGGTTTTATTGGGCCTGGCCACTCATTTTTGCTCATTTGCCCCTACACATTGCGGGGTTGCAGTGCGTGTCTATACTCGGGTTTGTACGCGATTAGCTGATGACGCCAGACTGCATAAGCAGGTAAGGCTAAGCGGTTGTAAGCAGTATGGAAGCCGCTCCCTTCGACGCAGGTGCAAACCGGCGGGATAACAAGAACGATAAGGGGAACCCGCAATGACGCGACATCCACATGTTTGGATGGGCCTCCTGTTGTGGTCAGTATTCGGCCAGGCGCACGCCGCCTGGACAACGAATATGGCGCCAGGGGCAACTGAAGTCAGTCACGCTGTGTTCGACCTGCACATGACCATTTTCTGGATCTGTGTGGTAATCGGCATTGTCGTGTTTGGCGCGATGTTCTGGTCGATGATCGTCCACCGCCGCTCCACGGGCCAGGTTGCGGCCAAATTCCACGAGAGCACCACCGTGGAAATCCTCTGGACCGTGGTGCCCTTGCTGATTCTGGTCGCGATGGCCATTCCGGCGACCAAGACCTTGATCAATATCTACGACAGCACCGAGTCGGATATCGATATCCAGGTCACCGGCTATCAGTGGAAGTGGCATTACAAATACCTGGGCCAGGATGTGGAGTTCTTCAGCAACCTGGCCACGCCCACCGAGCAGATCCATAACCAGGCCACCAAGGGCGAACATTACCTGCTGGAAGTCGACCAGCCGCTGGTGCTGCCGGTGGGTGCCAAGGTGCGCTTCCTGGTGACCGCCGCCGATGTGATCCACTCGTGGTGGGTGCCGGCCTTTGCGGTCAAGCGCGACGCCATTCCAGGGTTCGTCAACGAGGCCTGGACCCGCGTCGAGAAGCCCGGCATCTACCGTGGCCAGTGCGCCGAACTGTGTGGCAAGGACCACGGTTTCATGCCCATCGTGGTCGAGGTCAAGTCCAAGGCCGACTACGACACCTGGCTCGGCGAGCGCAAGGCAGAGGCCGCCAAGCTCAAGGAGTTGACCTCCAAGGAGTGGACGCTGCAAGAGCTGGTTGCGCGCGGCGACAAGGTCTACCACACCACCTGCGTCGCCTGTCACCAGGCCGAAGGCCAGGGCCTGCCACCGATGTTCCCGGCGCTCAAGGGCTCGAAGATCGCCACCGGGCCCGCTGCAGACCACTTGAGCATCGTCTATCACGGCAAGCCCGGTACCGCGATGGCGGCCTTCGGCAAACAGCTCTCGGAAGTCGATATCGCCGCAGTGGTGACCTACGAGCGCAACGCGTGGGGCAACAACAAAGGCGACATGGTCACGCCTAAAGACGTGCTGGCCATCAAGCAGGCGGAAAGCAAATGACCGACTTCATCGCTTCTACCTCGACCCGCCCCGCCCACTCGCTTGCAGGAGAACGGCCATGAGCACTGTGATCGATGACCATGGCCACGCCGGTGACCATGCCCACGGCCCCGCCAAGGGTTTGATGCGCTGGGTGCTGACCACCAACCATAAAGACATCGGCTCGATGTACCTGTGGTTCGCGTTCATCATGTTCCTGCTCGGCGGCTCGTTCGCCATGGTGATCCGTGCCGAACTGTTCCAGCCTGGCCTGCAGATCGTCGAGCCGGCGTTTTTCAACCAAATGACCACCATGCACGGCCTGATCATGGTGTTCGGTGCGGTGATGCCGGCGTTTGTCGGCCTGGCCAACTGGATGATCCCGCTGATGATCGGCGCGCCGGACATGGCCTTGCCGCGCATGAATAACTTCAGCTTCTGGCTTTTGCCGGCGGCGTTCCTGCTGCTGGTCTCGACCCTGTTCTCCCCCGGTGGCGGTCCGAATTTCGGCTGGACGTTCTACGCCCCGCTCTCCACCACCTACGCGCCGGAAAGCGTGACGTTCTTCATCTTCGCCATCCACTTGATGGGCATCAGCTCGATCATGGGCGCGATCAACGTGGTCGCCACCATCCTCAACCTGCGTGCGCCCGGCATGACCTTGATGAAGATGCCGCTGTTCGTCTGGACCTGGCTGATTACCGCCTTCCTGCTGATCGCGGTGATGCCGGTGCTGGCCGGCTGCGTGACCATGATGCTGATGGACATCCACTTTGGCACCAGCTTCTTCAGTGCGGCCGGTGGCGGTGATCCGGTGCTGTTCCAGCATGTGTTCTGGTTCTTCGGCCACCCCGAGGTGTACATCATGATCCTGCCGGCGTTTGGCGCCGTCAGTTCGATTATCCCGACCTTCTCGCGCAAGCCGTTGTTCGGCTATACGTCGATGGTGTACGCCACGGCGAGCATCGCGTTCCTGTCGTTTATCGTGTGGGCGCACCACATGTTTGTGGTGGGCATTCCGTTGGTCGGCGAGTTGTTCTTCATGTACGCCACGTTGCTAATTGCGGTGCCGACCGGCGTGAAGGTGTTCAACTGGGTCAGCACCATGTGGCAAGGCTCGCTGACCTTCGAGACGCCGATGCTGTTTGCCGTGGCCTTCGTGATCCTGTTCACCATCGGCGGTTTCTCCGGATTGATGCTGGCGATTGCCCCTGCGGACTTCCAGTACCACGACACCTACTTTGTGGTGGCGCACTTCCATTACGTACTGGTGCCTGGTGCGATCTTCGGCATCTTCGCCTCGGCCTACTACTGGCTTCCGAAATGGACCGGCCACATGTACGACGAAACCCTGGGCAAGCTGCATTTCTGGTTGTCTTTCGTGGGCATGAACATGGCGTTCTTCCCGATGCACTTCGTGGGGCTGGCGGGCATGCCGCGCCGGGTGCCGGACTACAACCTGCAGTTCGCCGACTTCAACATGGTCTCGTCCATTGGTGCCTTCATGTTTGGCGCCACGCAGATTTTCTTCCTGTTTATCGTGATCAAGTGCATCCGTGGCGGCCCGCCGGCGCCGGCAAAGCCGTGGGACGGCGCCGAGGGGCTGGAGTGGAGCGTGCCTTCGCCCGCGCCGTACCACACCTTCACCACGCCACCGGAGGTCAAGTGAACACGCTGATCGCATTCGCTTCAGGGGGATGTCATGGCTGACTCCGTGCCCCTCAAGCGCCTGGTCACCCGCCTGCTGATCCTGGTGGTGGCGATGTTCGCCTTCGGCTTTGCCCTGGTGCCGATCTACGACGTGATGTGCAAGGCGTTCGGCATCAACGGCAAGACGGCCGGGCAGTACGAGGGCGAGCAGGTCGTCGACCTCACGCGGCAGGTACGGGTGCAGTTCCTCTCCACCAATGCCATCGACATGGTCTGGGAGTTTCATTCCAAGGCTGACGAGGTGGTGGTCAACCCCGGCGCAGTCACCGAGATGCTGTTCGTGGCCTACAACCCCACCGACAAACCGATGACCGCCCAAGCGGTGCCGAGCATTTCCCCCGCAGAGGCGGCGATGTATTTCCACAAGACCGAATGCTTTTGCTTCACCCAGCAAGTGCTGCAGCCAGGCCAGCGCATTGAGATGCCGGTGCGTTTTATTGTCGACCGCGACATGCCCAAGGATGTGAAGCATTTGACCCTGGCGTACACGCTGTTTGATATCACTGCGCGCCAACCGCCGGTGGCTGTCCGTACCGGGGGCTAGCTACTGTTTGCCCGCTCAATCAGGAGAGCGAATACATGTCGACTCATGATACGTACTACGTACCAGCGCAAAGCAAATGGCCGATAATTGCCACGATTGGCATGCTGGTCACCGTGTATGGCCTGGCCGTGTGGTTCAACGACCTGAAGGCGGCACGCCCGGAATCCCACGGGCCGTGGATCTTTTTCGTCGGAGGGCTGTTGCTGGCCTACATGCTGTTTGGCTGGTTCGGTGCGGTGATCAAGGAAAGCCGTGCCGGTTTATACAGCGCGCAGATGGACCGCTCGTTTCGCTGGGGCATGACCTGGTTCATTTTTTCCGAGGTGATGTTCTTTATCGCGTTCTTCGGTGCGCTGTTCTACGTGCGCCACCTGTCCGGTCCCGCGTTGGGCGGCGAAGGCCCCAAAGGCATTGCTCACATGCTGTGGCCGAACTTCGAGTTTGCCTGGCCATTGCTCAACAACCCGGACCCGAAACTTTATCCCGCGCCGGAGGGCACTATCAGCCCGTGGGGCTTGCCGTTGGTCAACACCATCCTGCTGGTGAGTTCCAGCGTGACCATCACCATTGCCCACCACGCCTTACGCAAGGGGCATCGCGGCGCGCTGAAGATCTGGCTGGCGATCACCGTCTTGCTGGGCCTTGCATTCCTCGGGTTCCAGGCCGAGGAGTACATCCACGCCTACAAAGAGCTGGGCCTGACCCTCGGCTCAGGTGTGTATGGCGCAACCTTCTTCATGCTTACGGGCTTTCACGGCGCCCACGTGACCATCGGCACCATCATTTTGTTTGTGATGCTGATGCGCATCCTGCGCGGGCATTTCAATGCCGAGCATCAGTTCGGCTTCGAGGCCGCCAGTTGGTATTGGCACTTCGTGGATGTGGTGTGGATCGGGCTGTTTTTCTTCGTATACGTGCTGTGAGGCAACTTACCAAGGCGCGTGAGATACCAGCTGGCCGCTGAAAAAGCCCCAGGCAATCAAGGCCACGGTGATCACGGCCAGTACGACACGCACGGTCAAGGCAGTGACGAGGCGGTTGGAGTTGCCCTCGTCCTTGACCAGAAAGAACAAGCCACTGAACAGGCTCACGACGGTCGCGATCAGCATCAGGGCAATGGCTGCTTTGAGCATGGTCTGGTTCCTGGCTTTGGTGGGCATTGAGGGGATGGGCGGGCAATGAAAACAAGTATAGCCAGCGCCATGAGACGCTTTCGTCCAGGTATCGCACCGACGTTGGTGGTGATGATTCTGCTGCCTTTGATGGTGGGCTTGGGCGTCTGGCAACTGTCGCGCGGCCATGAGAAGCAGCTGCTGGTGGACAGCTATGCCGAACGCCGCGCCGCTGAGCCGATCAGTAGTGTGCAGCTCAGCGACATGGCGGACCCGGCCTTCCGCCGCGTGCATCTGCGCGGGCAATTCGATGCCGAGCACAGCGTATTGCTGGATAACCGCATGCGTGACGGCAAGGCGGGCGTCGAGTTACTGCAACCCTTTCATGACCAGGCCAGCGGCCTGTGGCTATTGCTCAATCGGGGCTGGTTGCCGTGGCCGGATCGGCGCACCCCGCCCGTCTTCACCACTCCGGACCAGCCTTTGAATCTTGACGCCTGGGTGTATGTCGCGCCCGGCGAAACCTTCCAGCTGCATGCGGACCCCACGACCGCGCAATGGCCGCGTCTGTTGACCGCGCTGCACCCCGCTGCGCTATGGGCTGAGCTGGGTCGCAACGGTTTTGCCTACGAACTGCGTACCGAAGCCGGCCCCGGTACGTACGAAACCACCTGGCCCATCGTTGCGATGGGCCCGGAAAAACACCTGGCCTACGCGGTGCAGTGGTTCGCCATGTCCCTGGCGCTACTGGCTCTTTACCTCTACCTCGGATGGCACACCACAAAGGAGAAGCCCCATGGGAACGGCCACGAATCCACTCAACATGTCTGAGGTAGCTGATCGGCGCAAAGGCCGCTGGCAGCTGATGCTGATCCTGCTGATGGTGGTCGGCCCGATGGCGCTGGCCACCTTTATGTACAAGCTGCAGTTCTGGGTGCCGGACAGTCGCAGCTACCACGGAGAAATGATCGGCAACGGCCAGACCCGCGCCGATATCGGCGTGCAGGCCGATGAACAGCGCTGGCAGTTGCTGGTCACCGCGCCTGCGGCGTGCGCGGCGGATTGCCAGCAACTGGTGTACCTCGCGCGCCAATTGCAGATCGGCCTCGGGCGCGATGCCTCGCGCGCCAGCCATGCCCTGGCCAGTGCGCAACCGGTCGGTGCGGACTATGACGCCAAGTTGAAGGTCGAATACCCGCAATTGCAGCGCTACTCACTGGACCTCTCGACCTTCACCAAAAGCGCCGCGGCGCCGGGCGATGCGCAACTGTGGATCGTCGACCCCCACGGCAACCTGGTGCTGCGCTACGACGCCAAGATCAAGGGCAAGGACTTGCTCAATGACCTGCGCCACCTGTTGAAACTGTCGAACATCGGATAAGGGCATCGTCATGGCCAAACCTGGATTTCGCCTCGCGTTGTTTGCCACCCTGCTGGCGCTGATCGTCGTGCTGCTTGGCGCCTACACCCGCCTGACCCACGCCGGCCTCGGTTGCCCGGACTGGCCGGGCTGCTATGGGTTTATCAGCGTGCCGCAAAGCGAGGCCCAGTTGGCCCATGCCCAATTGCATTTTCCCGATACGCCGGTGGAGGCTGACAAGGGCTGGGCCGAGATGACTCATCGCTATTTCGCCGGCACCCTGGGCTTGCTCATTGTGCTGTTGGCGGCGCGTTCGTGGAGCCATCGGCGTGATCCGGGCCAGCCGGTGAAGTTGCCATTGTTTCTGCTGGCGGTGGTGTTCGCCCAGGCGGCGTTTGGCATGTGGACAGTGACGTTGAAGCTCTGGCCTCAGGTTGTGACGGGCCACCTGCTGGGCGGCTTTGCAACCTTGAGCCTGCTGTTTTTGCTGACCTTGCGCTTGTCCGGCGTGTTGCCCGCGTTGATTGTGCCCAAGCGCCTGCAATATTGGGCGACGGCGGGACTGGTGCTGGTGATCGGGCAAATCGCGTTGGGCGGTTGGGTGAGTTCCAACTACGCCGCCGTGGCCTGCGTCGACTTGCCCACCTGCCATGGCGCGTGGTGGCCGGCGGCTGACTTCGCCAACGGCTTTCACCTGACCCAGCACATCGGGCCCAATTACCTTGGCGGCCAACTCGACAGCGAAGCGCGTACCGCCATTCACCTGACTCACCGCATGGGCGCGGTGCTGGTCACCCTGGTGCTGCTCGGCCTGGCCTGGCAGTTGCGCGCCGTAGGCATGACGCGGCTTGCAGGCCTGCTGTTGATCGCCCTGGTCGCGCAAATCAGCCTGGGCCTGAGCAATGTGTATTTCGGCTTGCCGCTGCCGGTGGCGGTCGCTCATAACGCCGGCGGTGCTGCGCTGCTGCTGACGTTGGTGCTGGTTAATTACCACGCCCGCACCAGCCTGGTCCGGGTGCGTGATCAGTTGCTCTTCGGCTGGCGCTTCAGCCCGCGCAAACACGTATCGGGCCTCATCACCCTTAAAGGAGAGATGCCATGGCGACCTTGATCGGCGCGCGTCAAGGCCGGGCGGTCTGGCGCGATTACCTGGAGCTGACCAAGCCGAAAGTGGTGGTGCTGATGCTCATCACTTCTCTGGTGGGTATGTTCCTCGCCACACGCGCAGGCGTGCCGTGGACGGTGCTGGTGTTCGGCAATCTGGGCATTGCCCTGTGTGCGGGCGGCGCGGCGGCGGTGAACCATGTGGTGGACCGGCGGATTGATGCGGTGATGGCTCGCACCCATAAGCGGCCGTTGGCGGAGGGGCGTGTGTCGCCGGTGGCGGCGCTGGCCTTTGCTTTGTTTCTAGCCGTTGCAGGATTGGCCTTGTTGCTGGCGTTCACCAACCCCCTGGCGGCATGGCTGACGCTGGCTTCGCTGCTCGGTTACGCGGTGGTCTACACCGGTTTTCTCAAGCGTGCGACGCCACAAAATATTGTCATCGGAGGCCTGGCCGGTGCCGCGCCACCGCTGTTGGGCTGGGTCGCCGTCACCGGCCACGTCAGCGCCGAGCCCTTGTTGCTGGTGCTGATCATCTTCGCCTGGACCCCGCCGCACTTCTGGGCCCTGGCCATCCACCGCAAGGAGGAATACGCCAAGGCCGATATCCCGATGCTGCCGGTCACCCATGGCGAGCATTACACCAAGGTGCATATCCTGCTCTATACCTTTGCGCTGCTGGCGGTGAGCCTGATGCCCTACGTGATCCACATGAGCGGCCCGCTGTACCTGGCATGCGCACTGTTGTTGGGCGGACGCTTTCTGCAATGGGCCTGGGTGCTGTACCGTGGCGCTCAGCCGCACGCGGCGATCAACACCTTCAAGTACTCTATCTGGTACCTGTTCCTGCTGTTTATCGCCCTGCTCGTAGACCACTACTTACTGTTGAACCTATGACTCGAACTCAAAAAACCGTCTTTATCCTGGTGGCCATCGTCGCGTTGATCATGGGCCTGACCGTTAACAAAGTGCTGTCGGGCAAGGGCCAGGGCGACCCTACCGCGTTGATCGACGCCGGCATCATCCTGCTGCCGCAAAGCCGTCAGCTGCCGCCAGTGACCATGACCAACCAGGACGGCCAGCCGGTGCTGGTCAACGAGTTGAAAGGCAAGTGGAGCCTGCTGTTCTTCGGCTACACCTTCTGCCCCGACATCTGCCCGACCACCCTCGCCCAACTGCGCCAGATCAAGAGCGAGTTGCCTAAAGAGGCTGTGGATAAGTTGCAGGTGATTCTGGTCAGCGTCGACCCGAACCGCGACACCCCGACCCAGCTCAAGCAGTACTTGGGCTACTTCGACCCGCAATTCGAAGGCCTCACCGGCGCGAACGTGGAGGATGTGCAGAAGGTCTCGAATGCCGTGAGCATCCCATTCATCCCGGCAGACACCAGCAAGCCCAACTACACCGTCGACCACAGCGGCAACCTCGCGCTGATCGGCCCGGATGGTACCCAGCGCGGGTTTATCCGTGCGCCGTTGAACAACCAGAAGCTGGTGGCGCAACTGCCAGGGTTGTTGCAGCGCAAGTAACAGGCAACGCAAAACACATGTGGGAGGGGGCTTGCCCCCGATGGCGGCAGATCAGTCAGCTCATGCAGCGACTGATACTCCGCAATCGGGGGCAAGCCCCCTCCCACATTTTTTGATCTCCAGCGTGTTGGAGACCGAGTCGGATCAGAACGCCGGCAGGATCGCGCCTTTGTACTTCTCTTGGATGAATTGCTTCACCTCAGGGGTGTGCAGGGCTGCAATCAGCTTCTTCATCGCGTCCGAATCCTTGTTGTCTTCGCGGCTCACCAGGATGTTCACGTAAGGCGAGTCATTGCCTTCGATCACCAGGGCGTCCTTGGACGGGTCCAGCTTGGCTTCCAGCGCATAGTTGGTGTTGATCAGCGCCAGGTCGACCTGGGTCAGCACGCGCGGCAGGGTGGCGGCTTCGAGCTCGCGGAACTTCAGGTTTTTGCTGTTACCGGTGATGTCCTTGATGGTCGACAGGATGTTGGTCGGGTCCTTCAGGGTGATCAGGCCGTTGTTGGCCAGCAGCAACAGGGCACGGCCGCCGTTGGTGGCGTCGTTCGGGATCACCACGTTGGCGCCGTCAGGCAGGTCTTCCAGTTTTTTGTACTTACTGGAGTAAGCGCCCAGGGGCTCCAGGTGCACAGCGCCGACGCTTACCAGCTGAGTGCCTTTGGCTTTGTTGAATTCATCCAGGTATGGCTGGTGCTGGAAGAAGTTCGCGTCCAGGCGCTTTTCCGCGACTTGGACGTTGGGCTGTACGTAGTCAGTGAACACTTTGACTTGCAGGTCCACGCCTTCTTTGGCGAGGGCAGGCTTCACGAATTCCAGGATTTCCGCGTGGGGCACCGGCGAGGCTGCGACTTTCAGGGTCTCGGCGGCGTGGGCGGAAAACGCGGCAACGGCGGCGAAAGCAACCAGTAGTTTTTTCATCCAACAAGCTCCTTGTTCGGGCATGTGCCGGCTTGTGACCGGCAATGGCCGTTATTTTCGAGAAAAATGCACCACCAGCTTGTCGCCGACGGTTTGCAGAATTTGCACCAGGATCAACAGCATCACCACGGTGACCACCATCACATCGGTCTGGAAACGCTGGTAACCGAAACGGATCGCCAGGTCACCCAGGCCGCCGGCACCGACCACGCCGGCCATGGCCGTGTAGGACACCAGTGTAATCGCCGTCACCGTTATCGCTGCGAATATGCCGGGGCGTGCCTCGGGCAGCAGCGCGTTGATGATGATCTGGCGGGTGCTGGCGCCCATGGACTGGGTAGCTTCGATGATGCCGCGGTCCACTTCACGCAGAGCGGTTTCCACCAGGCGCGCGAAGAATGGCGTGGCACCCACCACCAGTGGCGGGATCGCGCCCGCAACGCCCAGGGAGGTGCCGGTGATCAGTACGGTGAACGGGATCATCACGATCAACAGGATGATGAACGGCAGCGAGCGCAGGATGTTCACGACCAGCGACAGCAGTGCGTACAGGCCTTTTTGCTCGAACAGCTGGCGTGGGCTGGTCAGGAACAGCAGCACGCCCAAGGGCAGGCCAAGTACTACGGTGAAGAACAGCGAACCGAACAGCATGATCATGGTGTCGCCGGTGGCGAGCCAGATTTCGGACCAGTCGATATTGGCGAAGAAACTCAGGAACACTTCCATCAGCGCAGCACCTCCATGTGGACGTCGGCGGCGGTGAAGCGCGCAAACGCGGCTTCCATGTCACCGCCAGTGACGGCGAGGGTCAGTTGCCCGTAGGGGATGTCTTTGATGCGGTCGATTCGACCGGCCAGGATGCTGTAGTCCACCCCCGTTTCGCGGGCGACGGTACCCAGCAATGGCGCGTAGGTCGCTTCGCCTTGGAACGTGAGCCGCACGATGCGGCCCGGTACGTGGGCGAAGTCATCGCGCTGTTCGCCTTCGTCGACCTGCTCGGCTTCCTGTACGAAGCGCTTGGTGGTCGGGTGCTTGGGGTGCAGGAACACGTCGGCCACCGAGCCTTGCTCGACGATCACGCCGGCATCCATCACGGCTACCTGGTCACACACGCGGCGGATCACATCCATTTCATGGGTGATCAGCACGATGGTCAGTTTCAACTCGCGATTGATCTCGGCCAGCAGTTGCAGGACCGAGGCGGTGGTTTGCGGGTCGAGGGCGCTGGTGGCTTCGTCGCACAGCAGGATTTTCGGCTTGGTCGCCAGGGCGCGGGCAATACCGACGCGTTGCTTCTGGCCGCCAGACAACTGCGCCGGGTACTTCTTGGCGTGGTCCGACAGGCCGACGCGGGCGAGTAGCTCGGCGACACGTTGGTCGATCTCCTTGCGCGACAATTCGCCGGCCAGGGTCAGTGGCAGCGCCACATTGTCGGCAACGGTCTTCGACGCCAGGAGGTTGAAGTGCTGGAAGATCATCCCGACCTGCTGACGGAAACGGCGCAGGCCGTTGGCATCCAGGGCGGTGACTTCTTCGCCGTCCACCGTGATCTGGCCGCCGCTGGGCTCTTCCAGGCGGTTGATCAGGCGCAGCAGTGTGCTTTTACCTGCACCCGAGTGGCCGATCAAGCCAAACACCTGGCCGTTCTCGACGCGCAGGCTGGTGGGGTGCAGCGCGGGAATATCCTTACCGGCGACGCGGTAGGTTTTATGGACGTTTTGAAACTCGATCACGTAGCGAACCTTGTGGGGCGCATTGAAAAGGGATCAGCGGTTAGCCGGGCGCGCATTTTAGCCTGTCCGAATAGCGTTTCTTAGCATTTATTTCGCATTCAACCAGTGATTTGGCAATAACGCGATCAAAGGTCACAAAAAAGGAACGGTGCAAAACCGTGTCAGTCACTACTTAAGCAACTCGATTTCCTAGGTGCCGTGCCTGGGGTTTTGCTCAAACGAGCCGGGGACCTCTCTGGCCACTTTGAATAAGGAGTTTTGACTGATGAGTACCAAGAAGCCAGCCACCCCGTCGAAGAGTGAGCTCGCGGGCACCGATACCCTGGACCGTGGCAACACCAACGCCAAGCTGCAGGCCCTGGAGGAATTCCGTTCCGATGCGACCGGCCAGGCCCTGCGTACCAACCAAGGCGTGAAGATTTCCGACAACCAGAACACCTTGAAAGTCGGTGCCCGCGGCCCTTCGCTGCTGGAAGACTTCATCATGCGTGAAAAAATCACGCACTTTGACCATGAGCGCATCCCCGAGCGCATCGTGCATGCCCGGGGCACTGGCGCTCATGGCTATTTCCAGACCTATGAAAACCATTCTGCGCTGAGCAAGGCGGGTTTCCTGCGCGATCCCGGCCATAAAACCCCGGTGTTCGTGCGTTTCTCCACGGTGCAGGGCCCGCGTGGTTCCGGCGATACGGTGCGTGACGTGCGCGGTTTCGCGGTGAAGTTCTTCACCGATGAAGGCAACTTCGACTTGGTCGGCAACAACATGCCGGTGTTTTTCATTCAGGATGCGATCAAGTTTCCCGACTTCGTGCACGCGGTAAAACCTGAGCCGCACAATGAAATTCCTACAGGCGGCTCGGCCCACGATACGTTCTGGGATTTTGTTTCGTTGCAGCCGGAATCGGCGCACATGGTGATTTGGGCGATGTCTGACCGTGCCATTCCAAAAAGCCTGCGTGCCATGCAGGGTTTTGGCATTCACACCTTCCGCTTCATCAATACCGAAGGTAAGTCGAGCTTTGTGAAGTTTCATTGGCACCCGAAGGTCGGCACCTGTTCCCTGGTGTGGGACGAAGCGCAAAAGCTTGCCGGTAAAGATACCGATTACCACCGTCGTGACCTGTGGGAAGCGATTGAAAGCGGCGACTACCCTGAGTGGGAGCTGGGTGTGCAGATCGTTGCGGAGGAAGACGAGCATAAGTTCGACTTCGACCTGCTCGACCCGACCAAGATCATCCCCGAGGAACTGGTGCCGATCACGCCGCTGGGCAAGATGGTGCTTAACCGCAACCCGGATAACTTCTTTGCCGAAGTCGAGCAGGTCGCGTTTTGCCCGGGTCATATCGTGCCGGGCATCGACTTCACCAACGACCCTTTGCTGCAAGGCCGTCTGTTTTCCTACACGGATACGCAGATTAGCCGTCTCGGTGGGCCGAACTTCCATGAGCTGCCGATCAACCGACCTGTGGTGCCTTTCCACAACGGTCAGCGCGACGCCCAGCATCGCACCGTGATCGACAAGGGCCGTGCGGCGTACGAGCCGAATTCTATTGATGGTGGTTGGCCGAAGGAAACGCCACCGGCTGCCCAGGATGGCGGTTTCGAGACCTATTACGAGCGCGTCGACGCCAATAAGGTGCGTGAGCGCAGTGAGTCGTTTGGCGATCACTTCTCGCAAGCCGCGCTGTTTTTCCACAGCATGAGCCATCACGAGAAAGAGCACATCATCGCGGCCTACAGCTTCGAGTTGGGCAAGGTGGAGCGTGAGTTCATTCGCGCACGTCAGGTCAACGAGATTCTGGCCAATATCGATCTGGAACTGGCCAAGCGCGTTGCGCAGAACCTCGGTTTGCCTGCACCGACCAAAGGCACGGTTGCGCCGCGTGAGACTTCGCTGAAAGAGTCGCCGGCGTTGAGCCAGGTGAACTTGCTGTCGGGTGATATCAAGACGCGCAAAGTCGCGATTCTTGCGGCTGACGGTGTGGATGGCGCGGCGATTGATGCGCTGAAAAAAGCACTGGAGGCAGAAGGTGCCCATGCGAAGTTGCTTGGGCCGACCTCGGCGCCGGTGAAGACGGCCGATGGCAAGAGCCTGCCGGTAGATGCGTCGATGGAAGGCATGCCGTCCATTGCGTTTGATGCCGTGTTTATCCCGGGTGGAAAAGAGTCGGTGAAAGCACTGAGCGGCGATGGTGTGGCGTTGCATTACGTTCTGGAAGCCTACAAACACCTGAAGGCGATTGCAGTTGCCAGTGACGTGAAGCCACTGCTGGATCTGCTGAAGCTAGAGGCGGATGCGGGGCTGATCGTTGGCGCGGATGCGAAAGCGTTCAAGGCGTTTTTTGCCGCGATTGCACAACATCGGATTTGGGATCGTGAGCCGAAGGCTAAGGCGATTCCAGCTTAAGTTATTGGTTGCTTGTTAGACCGCTATCGGGGGCAAGCCCCTCCCACATTTGAATTGTGAATAAATTCAATTGTGGGAGGGGCTTGCCCCCGATGCGTTATTCCGCCTTGCGCGGAATCAAAACCACCTGCGCCGGAATATGTTTCAAAATCTGCCGGTGAATCTTCAGCTCATACTCCGAATCAATGCGCTTCACCCGTTTGGTCAGCAACGTGGCCAGCCATGGGTAATCCTGGGTACGCGGCGCCTGGATCGTCACATCACACTGGTAATTCACCACATCGGTGGCGATTGCATCCAGTTGATGGCGCAGCTCTTCGATGTCGGTGAGGTTCAGCGCCACGGTGGTGCTTGGCGCCGCCGGGTCGATGACCTTGGCTGCAGGCTTGGCTTCGGCGGCCTTGAGGGCCTCTTCGGCCTTATCCAACTCGGCCTTGCGGGCGTGGGTGATGGCGCTGTTTACGCCGCCGGTCAGCGCCGGCGCCTTGGGCATCAGCGCGCGGGCACGGCTCAGGGCGGTGGCGGCGGCGTTTACGTCGCCTTTTTGCAGCACGATCTGGCTGCGCTGCAGGTAAGCCTCGGCCAATTGACGTTGGTAGGGTTCCAGCGTCGGGTCATTGGGCGACTGGGCCTGCATCGCGGCCAGTTGGTCTTCGGCGGTGGCCAGCTCACTGCTGGCCAGGTTTTGCTCCAGCTGCGCGATGGCCGCAGCACGCGGATCCGTAGCCTCTGGGGCGGCGGGCGGTGTGCTTTGACAGGCGCCCAGCAGCAGGGAAAACGCGGCAAGGAGCAGATAACGGGAGGTGAACAGCTTCATTCCTGCGACTCTCTATTTGCGCAAAAAGCGAGCAAGTCTACACCCCTCGACGGGGCAGGACAAAACTCAGCAGAAACAGGGCGGCGGCCGTCACCACAATGGACGGCCCTGCCGGTGTGTCCTTGAACCACGACAACGCCAGGCCCCCGCACACTGCCAGCATGCCCAACAGGCTGGCACCGATCGCCATCTGCTCCGGTGAGCGGGCATGGCGCTGGGCGGCGGCGGCGGGGATGATCAACAGCGACGTGATCAACAATACGCCGACAATCTTCATCGCGACAGCAATCACCACCGCGATCAACAACATGAGCGCCATGCGCAGGGCGGGCACCGGCAAGCCTTCTACGGTTGCCAGTTCTTCGTGCACGGTGATTGCCAGCAATGGGCGCCACAGGGTCACCAGCAGCGCCAGTACGGCAGCGCTGCCGCCGAGGATCCATGCGAGGTCGGTGGGGCTGATCGCCAACAGGTCGCCAAACAGGTAGGCCATCAAGTCGATGCGCACTTCATGCATAAAGCTCAGCACCACCAGGCCCAGGGACAGCGTGCTCGGCGCCAGGATGCCGAGCAGGGTGTCGGAGGCCAGCGGTTGGCGTTGCTGCAGGGTCACCAGCAATACCGCCAGGAGCAGGCAGCCCACGGTTACCGCGATGGTCGGGCTGACATCCAGCAGGAAGCCCAGGGCCACCCCCAGCAGTGCGGCGTGGGACAACGTGTCGCCAAAGTACGCCATGCGTCGCCAGACCACGAACGAGCCCAGTGGGCCCGCCACCAACGCCAGAGCCAAGCCTGCCAGCAGGGCGTAAAGCAGAAAATCAGCCATGCTTGCAGCTATCTCCATGAACGTGGGTGTGGGGCGCCGCGGGATCGTCAACGACAGCGCCATGCAGGTCATGGGCATGGTCGTGATGGTGGTGATAGATCGCCAGGCTCTGGGCGTTCTTGCCGAACAGCTCGACGAACGCCGGGTCGCTGCTGACTTGTTCCGGGTGGCCGGAGCAGCACACGTGGCGATTGAGGCATACCACCTGGTCGGTGGTGCTCATCACCAGGTGCAGGTCGTGGGAGACCATCAGCACGCCGCAGCCATGGCGGTCGCGCAGGCGGGTGATCAGGCTGTACAGCTCGGCCTGGCCGGCGACGTCGACGCCCTGCACGGGTTCATCCAGCACCAGCAACTCGGGCTCGCGCAACAGGGCGCGGGCCAGCAGTACCCGCTGCATTTCGCCGCCGGAGATGCTTTGCACCGGGCTGTCGATGACCTGTTCGGCCCCGACTTCCTTGAGGGCGGCCTGCGCGCGGGCGCGGTCCACACCGGGCACCAGGCGCAAAAAACGCAGTACGGATAAGGGCAGAGTCGGATCAACGTGCAGCTTTTGCGGCATATAGCCCACACGCAGCCTGGGCTTGCGCCACACGCTGCCGGTGTCGGGTTTGAGCAGGCCGAGTACGGCGCGCACCAGGGTGGTCTTGCCGGCGCCATTGGGGCCGATCAGGGTGACGATCTGCCCCGGCTCGACGCTCAATGCGATGTTATCCAGCACGTTTTGCCCGGCGAACGTGACGCCGACCTGCTCCAGGCGGATTAACGCGTTGCTCATCAAGCCCCCTGGCAGCCCGAGCACAGGCCGACCACTTCGACCGTTTGCCCTTCGACCCGGAAGCCCACGTCGGCGGAGCTCTTGATGATGGCGTCGCTGATGCTTTTTTGTTCAAGTTCGATGGCGGCGTGGCACTCGCGGCAGATCAGGAACTGGCCCTGATGCGCGTGTTCCGGGTGGTTGCAGCCGACAAACGCGTTGAGCGAGGCAATGCGGTGCACCAGGCCATTTTCCAGCAGGAAATCCAGCGCGCGATACACCGTAGGCGGCGCGGCGCGGCGGCCGTCCTGCTCGCTGAGCACACCCAGGATGTCGTAGGCGCCCAGGGGTTTGTGGCTCTGCCAGACCAGTTCCAGCACCCGGCGGCGCAGAGCAGTCAGGCGCAAGCCCTTCTGTGCGCAGAGGGTGTCGGCCTCCGACAGCGCGGTATGCACGCAGTGAGAGTGGTCGTGTGGACGGCTGGCAAGCGGTGTTTTAGGCATGAGCGGCGACAGATATTTGATAGAGACGTTATTATGTTACCCGTTCCTACGCCATTGAGTGGTCATCGTGTCCCGACTTTTTCCCGTTTTTGTCGTATTTGTCACCAGTTTGTTCATGACTGGCGCCGCTCAGGCTGAGGTCAAGGTGCTGACCAGCATCAAGCCGTTGCAGTTGATTGCCGCTGCTGTGCAAGACGGTGTGGCCGTTCCGGAGGTGTTGTTGCCGCCGGGTGCGTCGCCGCATAACTATGCGTTGCGCCCATCCGACGTACGGCGCGTGCAGTCAGTCGATCTGCTGTATTGGATCGGGCCGGATATGGAGAGCTTCCTTCCTCGCGTGCTCAAAGGTCGTACAGCCGCGACCGTTGCTGTCCAAGACCTGCCAGGCATGAAGCTCCGCCGCTTCGCCGAAGATAGCCATTCCCACGCCGACGATGCCGACGAACATGACCATGATCATCGCCCAGGCAGCGTGGATGCGCACTTATGGTTGTCGACGGTCAATGCTCGTGTGATCGCCGCGCGCATGGCGTCTGACCTCAGCGCTGCCGACCCGAGCAATGCCGCGCGTTACCAGAGCAACGTGAAGGCATTCGACGAGCGCCTGGATGCCCTTGATGCGCGCCTTAAAAAGCGCATGGCGAGCATCGGTGACAAACCTTACTTCGTGTTCCACGAAGCCTTTGATTACTTCGAAGACGCTTACGGGCTCAAGCACACCGGTGTGTTCAGTGTTGCTGCCGAAGTGCAGCCTGGCGCCCAGCATGTGGCGGCGATGCGTACGCGTTTGGAGGAAGTGGGCAAGACCTGCGTGTTCAGCGAGCCGCCTTTGCGTCCGCGCCTGGCTGAAACCCTGGTGGCTGGCCTTCCGGTGAAGTTGGCGGAATTGGATGCGCTGGGCGGCTACACCCCGGCCACAGCCCAGGGTTACGAACAGGTGCTGGAGAAATTGGGGAACGACTTGGCAGGGTGCCTGGAGTCGTTATAAGCCGCAGCGCAGATCAAATGTAGGAGGGGGCTTGCTCCCGATGACGGCGTTTCAGTCGATGATAAGTTGACTGGTCCACCGCCATCGGGAGCAAGCCCCCTCCCACATTTTGACCGGGTTGGTCCTTAGAGCGCGAATGGCAGGTGGACGGTGACCTGCTGACGCTGCGTCAACCGATGCTCGAACTCGGCGGGATCGTGAATCAGCACATCCTGCCCGGCAAACGACTCGGCAGCGATCAGGCGCGACAACCAGAACCGCACGCACGCCACCCGCAACATGATCGGCCACAACTCGGCCTCCTTGGCGGTAAACGGACGCAGCCCGGCGTAGGCACCCAGCAGCGCACGGGCGCGCGGGCCATCGATGACGCCATCGGCGTCCGAACACCAGTCATTCAGGGCGATTGCCACGTCGTAGAGCATCGGACCCGAGCAGGCGTTGTAGAAGTCGATCAGGCCGGTCAGGTGCGTGCCTTCGAACATCGCATTGTCGCGGAACAGGTCGGCGTGAACGTTCGCGCGTGGCAGAGCGAGGATGTCGGCCTTGTGGGCCTCGATTTCGGTCAATGCAGCGTGCAGCAGGCTTTGCTGTGCATCGTTCAAGTGCGAAATCAGCTGCGCACCCTCGTTGAGCATCCAGTCCAGGCCGCGATCGGTCTTGCGCTCCAGCACTTTCTCGCCTTGCGTCGCCAGGTGCAGATGACCGAGAAGGTCGCCTACCTGGGCGCAATGCTGTGCGTTGGCGTCCTTGATGTGTTTGCCGGCCAGGCGCGGTTGCAGCAGGGCCGGTTTGCCTTTCAGTTCGCGCAATGCCACGCCATCGGTGGTGCGCAGGGCATAGGGCACCGGCAGGTCGGCGTCGTGGAGAACGTCGAGCAGTTCGATGAAGAACGGCATTTCCGCGACGGGGCCGCGCTCAACCAGGGTCAGGACGAATTCGCCCTGTTCCAGGCTGATAAAGAAATTGGTGTTTTCGCTACCAGCGGCAATCCCCTGGAAGTCAAGCAGGCGGCCGAGCCCGTAGGGGGCAAGAAAGGTTTCCAGCTCGGGCCGAGCCAGGGGGGTGAACACAGACATGGTTAAAACTGCCAGTACGGGCGCCGCGGTGCGCGGCGCCAATTGAAGTTAAGAAATCATTTCCATTCGAAGATCTTCCATGACGGAATCAGCATATCCGGCTGGTCAGAGCGGATGAAGTTCGCGTCGGTTCCGTCCGCGCGCACGAGGAAATACGGCGGAAAGCCTTTCTTCGTTATCTTGATTGCGTACAGGAAACCGTTTTGGCGGTACTCCTGAATGGTTCTGTCGCCCTCCGTGCGAATGGTAACTTCCGGATCACCCGAAGGGGCACTGTCTGCTGCGATGGCAACCATCGGAGCGAGTGCAATCAGGCCGGTCAACAGCAGGCGATTGAATGTACGCATGATAACCTTGTCCCTTTGTTTTCATTGGTCCGGCTATTCTAGCGCCTGACCCGCCGAAAAGGTTGATCCTGCTCATGAGCCAAGCACCCCTCGTCCTGGTGGACGGTTCTTCATATCTGTACCGCGCCTTCCACGCGCTGCCACCGCTGACCACCTCCAAAGGCCTGCCGACCGGTGCGGTCAAGGGCGTGTTGAACATGCTCAAAAGCTTGCGCAAACAGTATCCGGACAGCCCGTTCGCAGTCGTGTTCGACGCAAAGGGTGGAACCTTTCGCGATGACATGTACGCCGAATACAAGGCCAATCGCCCGAGCATGCCCGATGACATGCGTCTGCAGATCGAGCCACTGCACCAGAGCGTGATCGCCCTCGGTTTCCCGTTGCTGTGCGTCGAAGGCGTCGAGGCCGATGACGTGATCGGCACCCTGGCCCGCAGCAGTGCGGCCGCTGACCGTCCGGTGGTGATCTCCACCGGCGACAAGGACATGGCGCAGTTGGTCGACGGGCACATTACCTTGGTCAACACCATGACCGGTAGCTCAATGGACATTGAGGGCGTAAAGGAGAAATTTGGTGTCGCTCCGGAGCAGATCATCGACTATCTGGCGTTGATGGGGGATTCGTCCGACAACATCCCTGGCGTCCCGGGCATTGGTCCTAAGACGGCTTCCGGCTTGCTGGTAGGTGTGAATGGCGGTCTGAAAGAGCTTTATGAGCAGTTGGATATCGTGCCGACCTTGCCGATCAGGGGTGCCAAGACGTTACCGGCCAAGCTCGAAGAGCATCGAGAGATGGCGTTCCTTTCCTATCAGTTGGCGACGATCAAGATCGATGTGCCGCTGGATGTAGGCCTGGATGACTTGCACTTGATCGAACCGGACCGCGAGAAACTCCTGGAGCTGTATACCCTGCTGGAGTTCAAGAGCTGGTTCGATGAGATTCAGCGCGATGCCAAACGGGTGGAGCTCAAGGCCGCGCCTGTTGCCGAGGACATTGTTGAGGTTGCCCCCGCAGCACCCGCAGAGACGATCTACACCACCATTCTCGACCAAGGCACATTCGATGTCTGGATGAAGAAGCTCAACGACGCGACGTTGTTCGCTTTCGACACCGAAACCACCGGGATCGACGCCCAGCAGGCGCAGTTGGTCGGGGTGTCCTTTGCCGTGAAGCCCCATGAAGCTGCCTACATCCCGCTGACCCACTCCTACATCGGTGCGCCGCAGCAGTTGGATCGCGACACCGTGTTGCTGGCCTTGAAGCCATTGCTGGAAGACCCGAGCAAGCTCAAGGTCGGCCAGCACGCCAAGTTCGACATGAATATCCTGGCCAACTGTGCCATCGGCGGTGACCCGGCGAATGGCATCAGCGTGCGCGGCATCGCTTTCGACACCATGCTTGAATCCTATGTGTTGAATTCCACTGCGACCCGCCATGACATGGACAGCCTGGCCAAGAAGTACCTGGACTACGACACCGTCAGTTTCCAGGACATCGCCGGCAGAGGCGCCAAGCAGCTGACGTTCGACCAGATCCCGCTCGAACAGGCTGGCCCTTATGCCGCCGAGGATGCCGACGTGACGCTGCGCCTGCATCAGGCATTGCACGCACAACTCACGGCCATACCAAGCCTGGCGAGTGTGCTGACGGACATCGAAATTCCCTTGGTACCGGTGCTGGCACGTATCGAACGCCAGGGCGCCCTGGTGGATGCGCAGCTGCTCGGTGTCCAGAGCATCGAGCTGGGCAATAAGATGGTTGAGCTGGAGCGCCAGGCGTTCGAGATCGCCGGCGAAGCATTCAACCTGGGTTCGCCCAAGCAGCTCGGGGCGATTCTCTACGAGAAGCTCGGCCTGCCGGTGCTGAAAAAGACGGGCAAGGGACAGGCGTCCACGGCAGAGGAAGTGCTGGCCAAGCTGGCCGAAGATGACTATCCGCTGCCCAAGGTACTGATGCAGTACCGCAGCATGAGCAAGCTGAAAAGCACTTACACCGACCGCTTGCCGGAGCAGATCAACCCGCGTACCGGGCGTGTTCACACCTCTTACCATCAGGCGGTGGCGGCGACCGGGCGACTGTCTTCCAGCGACCCGAACCTGCAGAACATCCCGGTGCGCACCGCCGAAGGGCGGCGCATCCGCCAGGCATTCGTGGCGCCGAAGGGCTACAAACTGCTGGCGGCGGACTATTCGCAGATCGAACTGCGGATCATGGCGCACCTGTCCAAGGACGAGGGGCTGATGAATGCGTTCCGCAACGACCTGGACGTGCACACCGCCACGGCGGCCGAGGTGTTCAAGGTTGAATTGGCTGAGGTCACGTCCAATCAGCGTCGCAGTGCCAAGGCGATCAACTTTGGCCTGATCTACGGTATGGGGGCACAGAAGCTCGGCAAGGACATCGGTGTCGATACCAAGACCGCAAAGGCTTACATCGATGTGTACTTCGCCCGCTACCCAGGGGTTCGCGAGTACATGGAGCGCACCCGTGCCCAGGCTGCCGATCAAGGCTACGTGGAAACGTTCTTCGGGCGTCGGCTGTATTTGCCGGACATCAATTCCAACAAACCTCAGGAGCGCGCGGCCGCAGAACGCACGGCGATCAATGCGCCGATGCAGGGCACGGCGGCGGATATCATCAAGAAAGCCATGGTGCTGGTGGATAACTGGCTGACCGAGTCGGGCCTGGATGCCAAGGTGATCCTGCAGGTACACGATGAACTGGTGCTGGAAGTGCGTGAGGATCTGGTGGCAGAGGTCAGCGAGAAGATTCGCGAGCACATGAGTGCGGCCGCGCAGTTGGATGTGCCGTTGGTGGTGGACGTTGGTGTAGGCGATAACTGGGACGAAGCGCACTGATTTCGCGGCGCCGCCATCACCGGGCGTGATGGCGGAGTGCTTTAGACCGGAAATCCGTTTCAGTTATTACCAATAGTTTTTTGAACCTGCCGGAACTTAACCCGTGAATTGCTACTCAGAGTTACTGAATGGGTGGTGAAGCCCTTCAATGCTCCTATGTTGTGTTAAGTGTTGGCAGATATCCGGACCCCGCCCTAGCGGTCCGGTACTTGAACCCCGAACTTCCCCTCCCCATACGAAGTCCGGGGTTTTTTTTGCCCGCAGAAAAGTTATTCGGCGAGTTCCGCACCTTTGTCTGCCAGTTCCATCCAGCTGGCCAGTACGGTATAGGCATCTTCCAGGCCCATGCGCTTGGGGGCCGAGAACAGCTGGATAGTGATTGTGTCGCCCCAGCCCTTACGAATTTCGGACTGCACTTTGAGCAGGGTGTTCTTGGCGGCGCCGTAGGTGAGCTTGTCGGCCTTGGTCAGCAGGATATGCATCGGCATGCCGCTGGCGACGGCCCAGTCGAGCATCAGCAGGTCGAAGTCGGTCATTGGATGACGGATGTCCATCATCAGGATCAACCCCTTCAAACTCTCCCGGCCGCCCAGGTAAGCCTCCAGGTGACGCTGCCAGTGCAGCTTCAGCGGGATAGGTACTTTTGCATAACCGTAGCCCGGCAGGTCGACCAGACGCCGATCATCGTCTAGCTTGAAGAAGTTGAGTAACTGCGTGCGGCCTGGTGTTTTCGAGGTGCGCGCCAGGCTGGCGTGGGTCAGTGTGTTCAGTGCGCTGGATTTACCGGCGTTGGAGCGACCGGCAAAGGCGACTTCAAAGCCTTCGTCATCGGGGCATTGGTCAACTTTGGCGGCGCTGAGCATGAAGGTGGACTGTTGGCACAGGCCGAGGATGGGGTTCTTGAGTTGCATGAGATTTCCGATGTGGGCGGTGCCGAAAAAGGGTGCGGCAAGCGGTGTCGTTTCCGTTTCAGTAGCGCCAGTATATAATGCCGCAGATTTTGTGTGTGCTTTGTCCCAGCGAAGGATGAAGTTCACGGGAGCGATAGACCTTTATTGCGCATTAGAACGCAAAACGCTCTCAAACCCTGAAAAGGTCGATGTATGACCCGATGGTTGCTCGCTTTCGGTGCCCTGATTCCGCTTTCTGGCGCTCAGGCTACACAGGATCCGGAAGTGGTGTACAACCGAGTTTGCGTGGCTTGCCATGCTGGCCAACTGCCGAATGCCCCGAGGCGGGGTGACCAGGCAGCCTGGGCGCCAAGACTGGCGCAGGGCATGGACACGCTGGTGCAACACGTGACCCAGGGTTTCAAGGCAATGCCGCCGCGTGGTTTGTGCATGGACTGCAGTACCGAGGATTACCAGGCCATCATTGAGTTGATGGTGAGTAAACCCGGTAGATAACTCTTAAACCCTTAGCCGTAGTTGGATTAGCTGATGAACAAACTGATCGTGAGTCTGCTGTTGACCTTGGGCATCACCGGTGTTGCCTTTGCTGCAGAGGGCCCCCCTAAAGGTGTTGCCACTGCCGGCCAAGCGAAAGCCGCCGTATGTGGTGCCTGCCATGGGCCGGATGGTAACAGTCCGGCGCCGAACTTCCCCAAATTGGCCGGCCAGGGTGAACGTTACCTGACCAAGCAGATGCACGACATCAAGGACGGCAAGCGCACGGTCCTGGAAATGACCGGCTTGCTGACCAACCTCAGTGATCAGGACTTGGCGGATATCGCGGCGTATTTTGCCAGCCAGAAGGGCAGTGTGGGAGCTGCTGATCCGAAACTGGTGGCTCGTGGCGAAAAACTGTTCCGCGGCGGAGACTTGGATAAAGGCCTGCCTGCCTGCACGGGTTGCCACTCGCCCAATGGCGCGGGCATAGCCGCCGCCGGCTTCCCGCACCTGAGCGGCCAGCACGCTACCTACATTGCCAAGCAGCTGACCGATTTCCGTAAGGAAGAGGCAGGGCGAGCCAATGATGGCGACGCGGCAATCATGCGCACCATCGCTCGCAAGCTGAGTGATGAAGACATCGCCGCCGTCTCCAGCTACATCCAGGGCCTGCACTAAGGTGCACGCAACGTTAACGCTCGATTAATCCATCGATGCAAGCATAAAAAGGGTGGCTTAGGCCGCCCTTTTTTGTGGCCGCTGCCGTTACACTAACGAACTCATGTCCGCGTAGACCTGTCACAACAAAGGTCGCGTGAGGCGACTTTATTTGTCCAGGAGTAAAGCATGCGTAATCTGATCCTCAGCGCCGCTCTCGTCACTGCCAGCCTCTTCGGCATGACCGCGCAAGCTGCCGATGTGCCGCTTGAAGCCGGTAAAACCTACGTTGAATTGGCCAACCCAGTGCCGGTTTCGGTACCGGGCAAGATCGAAGTGGTGGAGCTGTTCTGGTACGGCTGCCCGCATTGCTATGCTTTTGAGCCGGTCATCAACCCTTGGGTCGAGAAGCTGCCTAAGGACGTGAACTTCAAGCGTATCCCCGCCATGTTCGGCGGCCCATGGGATGCCCACGGCCAACTGTTCCTGACTCTGGAAGCCATGGGTGTGGAGCACAAAGTTCACAATGCAGTATTCGACGCAATCCAGAAACAAGGCAAGCGCCTGACCAAGCCTGACGAAATGGCTGACTTCGTTGCCACCCAAGGTGTCGACAAGGACAAGTTCCTGGCCACCTTCAACTCCTTCGCCATCCAGGGCCAGATCAAACAGGCCAAGGAACTGGCGCAGAAGTACGGCGTGCAAGGCGTACCGACCATGATCGTCAACGGCAAGTACCGTTTCGACCTGGGCACCACCGGTGGTCCTGAAGCGACCCTCAATGTTGCCGACCAGTTGATCGCCAAAGAACGCGCAGCCAAGTAAGGGGCTTCTCATGCGCCGCTGGGGTACTCAACGTGTGGTTGGTCTGCATGAACCGCAGGTCAACGAACATCACCTGGATTCCACGGGCCTGCCGGCGGACAGCCGCCTGCGCCTGCTCAGCTTCAATATCCAAGTGGGCATCAGTACCGAGAAGTACCGGCACTACCTCACCCGTGGCTGGCAGCACTTGCTGCCCCACAACGGCCGGGCCGGTAACCTGCAGAAGATCGGCGACCTGTTGAATGATTTCGACCTGGTCGCCTTGCAGGAAGCCGACGGCGGCAGCATGCGTTCCGGCTATATCAATCAGGTCGAACACCTGGCGCACCTCGGGGCCTTCCCCTACTGGTATCAGCAACTCAATCGCAACCTCGGGCGCCTGGCGCAGCACAGTAATGGTGTGCTCAGCCGTTTGAAGCCAACGGCCATCGAAGATCACCCGTTGCCGGGCCCCAAGGGGCGCGGGGCGATTCTCGTGCGTTTTGGCGAAGGGCCTGAGGCCTTGGTGGTGGTGATGATGCACCTGGCGCTCGGAGGGCGTACGCGCAACCTGCAGCTGGCCTACGTGCGTGACCTGATTGGCAACTACAAGCATCAAGTGTTGATGGGTGACATGAACACCCATGCGAACGACCTCCTGCTGAATTCCCCGTTGCGTGACCTCGGGTTACTGGCGCCGCAAGTCGAAGCCACGTTCCCCAGCTGGCGCCCGCAACGCTGTCTTGACCATATTCTGCTCAGTCCGACTCTCACACTTGAGAGTGTGCAGGTGCTGGCGCAGCCCATCTCCGATCACCTGCCGGTCGCGGTAGAGATTCGTCTGCCGGGTTCGCTCACGGCTGATGCATTGCCCGCGTTGAGCCCCGGCCCTCGCGGACCCCTTGCATGAGCGACGACGCACAGCGCTGGAAAGAAAAATACCTGTTAAGCATTGAGCAACAAGAAAAGCTCGAACGCCGCTGGGCCGCCCGCCTCGACCTGCTGCGTCGTGGGCTGGTGCGCAGCACGCTGGCGGCGGAAGGCACCGACCGCGCAGTTGACCAATGCATGAAGGAAATGCGCGACGTTGTGCGTACCGACGACATGGACGCCGCCCTCGCCGCCTTGCTGCCGCGCCTGGAAAAGGCGGTACTGGATTCGGAGCAGCGCCGCGAAACCCGGATCGACCAGATGAGCACCGCACTGACGTCCCTGGTTACGCAGTTGCAAAAGCTGCCGCTACCCCGTGAAGTAGCCCGACCGCTGAAAACCTTCGCCAAGCAGTTGGATGGCCGCGTCAGCCAGGCACGTGAGATTCCCTTGTTGCTCAGCGAGTTGAGCAGCCTGCAAGGGCAGGCACTGAATAACCTGGAGCCGGACGGTGAAACCGTGCGTCCTGGGCCGGGTTTGCTGCAACGTCTGTTTGGTGCCAAGGACGTTTCGAACGAGGCCGCGCCCAGCGAGCCTGTCCCCAGTCCGCCCCCGGTACCTGCTGCGCCTGTTGCGCCCAAGCCCGCCGCCGAGCCTCAGGAGCCCGAACAGTCCGACGCGTTGACGCAAGCGTTGCGGGTCTTTGCGTCGCCGCCTCAGGCGCCGGTTGCCGCGCAGCCTGAAGCCACAGCGCCCGCCAAGGCTGTCGATATCGCCAGTGAAAAGTTTGTGTACGAGGCGCCTGCTCAAAGGGTCACAGTGGCTGCGCCTGTCGACGTATCTCCAGCGCCTGACGAGCTAAGGGAGCCTGAGCCTCAGGTGGAAGAGCCCGCCTCCGAAAGCGCTCTCGCTGCCTTTATCGAAACGCCGCAGGTTGCTGTCGAGGCGCCGGAGGAGACGGTGATCGGCAGCCTCTCGCTCCCTCCGGTTCTTGACGCCGAAGAACTGGACCCCGATGAACTTCAATCGGATGGCCTCTACTCCTTGCCCGATTCACCGGAGCCGTCGTACAGCTCCGTGGCCAAGCATATCGAAGATACCCTGATCGGCCTGTTGGAGGAGCTGGCCCTACCCGAGCGCCATCGTCCCCAGGCCGAAGCCATGCGCGAGCGCCTGGCCCACGGTTTGAACTGGTACGAATTGCTGCCGATCCTCGATGACCTGGCGGTGCTGATGCTGGCGATCACCGACAGCGGCCAGCACGAGTTTGAGGCTTACCTCAAACAGCTCAACGAACGCCTCGAAGCCTTCCAGGGCCATCTGCAAGTGGCCAGCGACGGTCATGCTGACAGCCGCTCCGCTGCCAGGGAGCTGGACACGCAGATTCGTGAACAGGTCGACGGCCTGCAAAGCAGCGTCCAGGACGCGGCCGACCTGGACAGCCTCAAGCAGGTGCTGGAAAGCCACCTTGAGGGTTTGCTCGGTACCATGGACGAGCACCAGCAACAACGTGACCAGCGCGAGCAGGAAGTGGCGGCGCGCCTGAAAGGGCTGGCCGAGCGGGTCGCCAATATGGAGCAGGAAGCCCAAGGATACCGTGAGCACCTGGAGGTGCAGCGCCAGAAGGCCCTGATCGATCCGCTCACCGGCTTGCCTAACCGCGCGGCCTGGAGCGAGCGCCTGGACCACGAGGTCAATATCTGGCACCAGCGTGGCAATAGCCTGTCGCTCGCGATGCTGGACCTGGATCACTTCAAGCGCATCAACGATGGCTATGGCCATCTGGCGGGCGACAAGGTGCTGAAAATCATCGCCAACGTCCTGCGCAAGCGCCTGCGGCCCAACGACTTTATCGCGCGGTTTGGCGGTGAGGAGTTTGTGTTGCTGATGCCCGACTCATCCCTGTCGGATGCCCTGGCGGTGGGTGAAGTACTGCGTGCCGCGATTGCGGCCTGCCCGTTTCACTTCAAGGGCGAACCGGTGACGATTACCGTGTCCATGGGCGTGGCGCAGTTGCAGCCGAGTGAGCGCAGCGAGCTGGCACTCAAGCGGGCCGACGAGGCGTTGTATCGGGCCAAGGCGGCTGGGCGTAATCAGGTGCAGGCGGCGTAAAAGATGTTCCATTGTGTAATTTGACCGCCGGGCCACAAACGGTACGTTACACTGTTGCATTATCGTCTTCAGCGTACCGTCTTCCGCCATGAAATCCTTGTACTTTGCCTGTGTCTTTCTTCTGCTCGCCGGCTGCGCCAGTGGTCCGCGCCTGGACACCAGCCATCCCTCGGCGAACCACGACAACCGCGTGCAGTTCGTGGTCGTCCACTACACCTCCACCAATCTTGAACGTTCCCTTGCCCTGTTGACCCACGGCCAGGTCAGCGCTCATTACCTGATCGGCGACGACGCCGGCGCCACTATCTACAAGCTGGTGGATGAAAGCCAGCGTGCCTGGCATGCCGGGGAAAGCGAGTGGATGGGGCGTACCTGGCTCAATTCCAGTTCCATCGGTATCGAGATCGTAAACCCCGGCTACAAGGACACACCCACAGGCCGTTTGTGGTACCCGTATTCCGAGGCCCAAGTGGAATCGCTGGTGGTGTTGCTCAAGGACATCAGCAAGCGCAATGGCATCGACCCCAGGAACATCATTGGCCATAGCGATATCGCGCCCCTGCGCAAGCTCGATCCGGGGCCGCTGTTCCCCTGGAAGCGCCTGGCCGATGAAGGTCTGAGTGTGTGGCCGGATGCCCAGGCCGTCGCCCGCTTCCAGGTGCAGTACGCCGCTGAATTGCCGAGCATCACCTGGTTCCAGGAAGAATTGGCGCTCCTCGGTTACCCGACACCCCAGACGGGGGAGTTGGATGTCGCCACGCGCCATGTGATCGCGGCGTTCCAGATGCGGTTCCGGCCATCGCTGTTCGATGGCATGCCGGACGCCGAAAGTGCTGCCATCCTGCGTGCCCTGAACCGGCGTTAAGCTCCCTTCTACAAGGGCAGCGCCATATAGAACTGGGTGCCCTGCCCCGGTCGCGAATATACCCCCATGCGGCCGCCGTGCAATTGCACGATCTCCTTGCACAGCGCCAGCCCCAGGCCGGCGCCACCCTTCTTGCGGCCAACCTGGACAAAGGGTTCGAAGATGCGCCCTTGTTGGCCATAAGCGATACCTTCGCCGTTGTCTTCGACGCTGATAATCACCCGTTCGCCATGTCTTCGCGCCTGCAGGCGAATTTGCCCACCGTCGGCGGTATGACGCAGGGCATTGCCCAGCAGGTTGTCGAGTACCCTTTCCAGCTGCGCCTGGTCGGCATACAGCCGTGGCAGATCTGATTGGACTTCGACCAGCAGTTCGATGTGTTGCGCATTGGCGGGCTCCACGAAGCGCGCGCGCGCGTGTTCGAGCAGATCGGTCACGTCGCACGGTCCCAAGGTGAGTTTCTGCAGGCCGTTCTGGTAGCGCGAGAAGTTGAGCAGGTCGTTGATCAACTGCATCAGGCGCTGCATTTCTTCATTGACCGTATCCAGCAGGTCCGCTTCACGGGATTCCGGCGGGAACTTCGCGCGTTCACGGAACAGGCCGAACGCCATATGCATGCCGGTCACCGGCGTGCGCAGTTCATGGGAGGCGCGCAAGACGAATTCGCTGCGTACCCGCTCGAAGGCGCGCTGTTCGGTGACGTCGTGCAGCACCATCACCGCCCCAAGAATGTGTCCCTGGGTATGGCTGACAGGGGTGAGGCTGTAGGTCAGCAGACGCAGTTCGCCCTCGACTTCGACTTCCAGATCTTCCGGCGCGCGCTCCAGATTGCCGCCGCGCAACACCAGTTGCAGTTGTTCATCCAGCTCCGGGCGCACCAGCGCTTCGCCAAGGCCTTGGCCGAGGCGCTCCTCGTCCCAGCCCAATTGGCGTTGCGCAACGGGGTTGAGATGCTCCAGACGGCCTTGGCGGTCAATCATCAGCAGGCCGTCGTCGATGCTGTCGAGCACTGCTTGCAGGCGCTGCTGGCCCGCCAGCAGTTCGTCAACATTCGTCGCCTGATGCTGGCGCACCGCCTCGGCCATAAGGCCGAAGCGACGGGTCAACAGGTTCATTTCCGCTGCCGAAGAGATCGGTAGCGTCACTTCAAAATCGCCCTGACCGATCTTGTCCGCCGCTTTTGCCAGCGCTTCGATCGGCGCGCCAAATCGCCGGGCGATGCCATGGGCCGTGACAAATCCGATGATCAGCACTGCAAGGCCCACCAACCCCAGCAAGCCGGCGATCAGCAAGGCGCGCGCGCGGGATTTGTGCTCGCTGTTGCTGATGTTTTGCAGGGCCTGCTTATGTTGATCAATCAGCCCATTGCGCAGCGCATTGAAGGCTTCGGTGAGTTTTTCCTTGCTGCCCGGCGGTGGCGACGCTTGCTGGGATTGCTCGAATGCGTCCAGCAGGTTCTGGTATTGGGTTCGCGCCTGGCTGAAACCGTGGCTATGACCGTCGCGTTGCTCATGGGCGATGCCTTGGTCCAGCAGGTCGAAGTACCGCTGCTTGGCGCGTTGCAATGCCTGCGGATCGGGACGATGTTCCAGCATCATGATCAATTGGTCGCCAAGGCTTTGGCGCAGTTTGAGCCCCAGGTCCAGCGTGACGAAGTTGCTGCGAATCAGGGACTCCTGGGTCTTGGCCATTTGCATGACGCTGACCAGACCCAGGATCAGACCCAACAGGGCGACGGTGATCAGCGCTGAGATACTCAGGAACAACCGAGTGCGCAGTGTCATCGCGAGCTTCATAGGGTGCAGCTCACAGGTTGTACTGTTTGCGTTTGCGGTACAGGGTCGACGCGTCGATGCCGAGGGTACGGGCCGCCTGGTCCAGGGTGTCGCTGGTGGCGAGCACGGCGCCGATATGCGCTTTCTCCAGCTCGTCCAGGCTCAGCGCCGCGCCAATCCGTGGGGCGTTATTGGTGGGTTGCTCAGCCATGCCGAGGTGGATGATTTCGACCTTCTCCTGCGGGCAGATAATGCTGGCGCGCTCCACCACGTTGCGCAGCTCACGGATATTGCCGGGCCAGCGATAGTTGAGCAGGGCTTCGCGTGCCTGATCACTGAAGCCTCGCGCCGGGCGGGCATACTCCTTGACGAAGCGTGCCAGGAAGCGGTCTGCGAGGGTGAGGATGTCTTCACTGCGCTCGCGCAGCGGTGGCAGGTGCAAGGTGATGACATTGAGGCGATACAACAAGTCTTCGCGGAAACGACCGTCGCGCACCATGTCTTCCAGGTTCAGGTTGGTGGCGGCAAGGATGCGCACATCGGCGCGCCGGGTGACCGGGTCGCCCACGCGCTCATATTCCTTATCCTGGATAAATCGCAGCAACTTGGGTTGCAGCGTGAGGGGAAAGTCGCCGATCTCGTCGAGAAACAGCGTACCGCCGTCCGCCTGGTTGACCCGGCCCAACGTGCTCTCACTGGCACCGGTAAAAGCGCCACGGCTATGGCCGAACAGTTCGCTCTCCATCAGCTCTGCCGTCAGCGACGGACAGTTGATGGTCACGCAGGATTTTTTCGAGCGCTTGCTCCAGCCGTGAATGGCCCGGGCCAGCTCGCCTTTACCGGTACCGGATTCGCCGAGGATCAGGATGTTGGCATCCGTCCCGGCTACCTGGCGTGCGGTTTCCAGCACCACCATCATCGACGGGCTGTGGGAGTCGAGGCCGTCTTTCTGCTGGCGTACGGCGCCTTCCAATGCTTCCAGGCGTGCGGAAAGCTGGCGCACTTCCAACTGCTTGGCGGTAGCCAGGCGCAACTGATCGGGGCTGCAAGGCTTGACTAGGTAGTCGGCAGCACCGGCCTGGATCGCATCCACGGCGGTATCGACGGCGGAATGGGCGGTGACGATCACCACACGCATCCACGGCGCCTGGACCCGCATCTGGGCCAGCACATCCAGGCCATTGTCTTCACCCAGGCGCAGGTCCAGGAAGCACAGATCGAACACCTGGCGTTGCATCAGGGCATCGGCCTGGGCGGCGCTGTTGGCGGTGGCGACGGTGTAGCCTTCATCTTCCAGGCAATAACGGAAGGTGCGGAGGATCGCGGACTCGTCATCCACTAAAAGAATGCGGCCTTGAAGTTCCTTGGCTGATTCCATCTGTCCCGCGCTCCTTAAACTATGAATGATGGTGTTTAGTCCCGGAATAATCGGGCAAGTTGCATGGTTTATTCTGATCGATAAAAGGCAGCGTCGTGCGGGTATCTGCATTGCTTCCTACAAAGCCCCGCCTGATGGCGTTTTCATGCTGTCTTGCCAGTTCGGCAACATCCCATCCGCTTTCTATCCTTTCACCCGACCATTGACCATCGTGCATTTCGCACGGCGTACGGGGGGGCATCGTGCAGGATGCTGGGCGATTGCCCTAGCACGTATATTTAACCTATTGATTTTATTGAATTTTATTTTGTAAAAAAGCTGGCATGCGCTCTGCAATAGCTATCCCAACGAATAATCAGAATGCGGGAGAACAGCAGCATGACTCGCCAAAGCCTCAGCCAACTGCGTGTATCGCCGCTGCGCTTGCAACAAGGGCTGTTTGCCAGCCTGGCCCTGATGGTCACGCTGATCGCAGGCCAACAGTTGCAGCAATGGCAGCAGAGTCCGCAGCAAGTCCCGTCGTTCGACCGTCCGGTAACGGCCCAGACCCATTTCAGTTCCATTGGCAGCCGTACCGCTGATGTAACCGCCCCGCAACTGCGTGTGGTCGATCAGGATTCCACCCTGGGCGAGCTGCCGACCCAAGAGCGTTGGGTGTTTTAGGCAACAAAGTCGGTCGCTTGATGTCGAGCGACCGTCCGGCACTACCGCTGTTACCTCTTAAAGAAGCGTAAGGAGAATCACCATGTTGAGTTGGGCAATCACATTTCTGATCATCGCCATTGTGGCTGCAGTCCTGGGCTTCGGTGGTATCGCGGGCACCGCCACGGGTATCGCCAAGATTCTCTTTGTCGTCTTCCTGGTGATGTTCATTGCTTCGTTCTTCTTTGGTCGTCGCGGCCGAGGCTGAATATGACCACTTTGTCCCTCAAAGCTATTGCTGCCGCCTTGCTCTTGGGCGGCAGTGGCTTGGCGATGGCCGCCAATGATGGCCAATCCCGGGCCAACGAATTGCTCAGTGCGGACCCGCAGTACCGCGAGACCTGGCAAGACGTAGTGAAGAAAGAAGAGCGCCTGCCGGAATGGGTGTTGAACTTGTCCGGCACGGCCGAGCAAATGAATGCCGTGGAAGAAGATGGCGACAAGTATCTTGTGGGGCCGCTCTGCGAAACCGCGGACACATGCCTTAATAAGCGGCTGATCGTCGCCTTCAGCCTCGACAAGGAAGATGCCTACGCCATGTTGGTGGAAGTCCCGGCGGGTTTGCCGGCTGATAAGTCCCCGACGCGGCACGCCGATTACCGTTTTATCGGTAAGCCGGACGAAGGCATGCAGAAGCTGCTGATGGAGCAACTGAAGAAAGATCCGAATTGGTACTAGGTTGCGTCTGACGCGTCTGTCGTCTGCGCAATCAGCGTCCATAGAAAGAAGCCCCCCGCTTCTTTCTGTTTGCATCGCCCGCCAAGGGCGATGCATGACCAGGGGGCCGGGTTGTTCTGATCAATAGGGATCGGCGTGACCTACGGGCACAGGGAGTGCCTGCGCAAGGGCCGGGTCAGGCGAAAAGCTGCGACGCAGGTTCACAAGCCCACGGCTTGCTGAACTTGCGGCGGGCTTATGACCCTCATTCCCGCCTCATATGCCGCCCATAGCCGCGAATCTTGGTTCTGTTTTTTACCAACCATTACTTGATGTGTCGGGGCGACCATCTATCGAGAAAGTTTTGCTCGCGCTATAGGACGTTTCCGACGTTCGACGGCAGACTTCTCGGGCATTTCTGCCAACCTCGTCATGACGTGCAGAATCTCTGCGCGAGCCTGAACTGGCCGGTTCACGGCATATTCACTGGACAAAATGTCACATTTGAACTGACCGTTCGGACAGTTATTATGAAAAAAAGTCATGCCGATTCGGCATGGGGTAGGCGTTTACGGCATTAGACGTCGTCCCCTTGCATGGGAATAGTTGCGCCTTTTTTCGCCTGCCAGTAAGCCATTTCGGCCACGCTGCGGTGACCTTTCATGGAGGCAGATGCACACACTTTTTCGCTCTCGAGCGTTGCAGCTGGCGCATTTGCCTTAAGTTCACTTGAAGTAAGGGTAATGACATGAAGAAGGCAAAGCTAAGCCTCGCCTGGCAGATCCTCATCGGTTTGGTGCTGGGGATTGCAATCGGTGCAGTGCTCAACCATTTCAGTGCTGAAAAGGCCTGGTGGATCAGCAATGTGCTGCAGCCTGCGGGCGATATCTTTATCCGCCTGATCAAGATGATCGTGATCCCGATTGTGATTTCCTCACTGATCGTCGGCATTGCCGGTGTCGGTGACGCGAAAAAACTCGGGCGCATCGGCGTCAAAACTATCCTTTACTTTGAAGTGGTCACCACCATCGCCATCGTGGTCGGGCTGCTGCTGGCCAACCTGTTCCACCCAGGTGCAGGCATCGACATGAGTACCTTGGGTACCGTCGATATTTCCAAGTACCAGGCGACCGCCGCCGAGGTGCAGCATGAGCATGCGTTCATCCAGACCATCCTCAACCTGATCCCATCGAACATCTTCGCCGCAGTCGCCCGTGGCGAGATGCTGCCGATCATCTTCTTCTCGGTGCTGTTCGGCCTGGGCTTGTCGAGCCTCAAGCCTGAACTGCGCGAGCCGTTGGTGACCATGTTCCAGGGCGTGTCCGAGAGCATGTTCAAAGTCACCCACATGATCATGAAGTACGCCCCCATTGGTGTATTCGCGCTGATCGCGGTGACCGTCGCCAACTTCGGCTTCGCTTCGTTGCTGCCACTGGCCAAGCTGGTGATCCTGGTTTACGTCGCCATCCTGTTCTTCGCCTTTGTGATCCTGGGGCTGATCGCGCGCCTGTTTGGCTTCTCGGTGATCAAGCTGATGCGCATCTTCAAGGACGAGTTGGTGCTGGCCTACTCCACTGCCAGTTCCGAAACCGTGCTGCCGCGCGTGATCGAGAAGATGGAAGCCTACGGCGCGCCGAAGGCCATCTGCAGCTTCGTGGTACCGACCGGCTACTCGTTCAACCTTGACGGTTCGACCCTGTACCAGAGCATCGCGGCGATCTTTATCGCCCAGCTTTACGGCATCGACCTGTCCATCGGCCAGCAACTGATGCTGGTATTGACCCTGATGGTCACCTCCAAAGGCATCGCCGGTGTGCCGGGCGTGTCCTTTGTGGTGCTGTTGGCCACCTTGGGCAGCGTTGGCATTCCGCTTGAAGGCCTGGCGTTCATCGCCGGTGTCGACCGCATCATGGACATGGCCCGTACCGCACTGAACGTGATCGGCAACGCCTTGGCCGTGCTGGTCATCTCCCGTTGGGAAGGTATGTACGACGACGCCAAGGGCGAGCGCTACTGGAACTCCCTGCCGCACTGGCGCACCAAGCAGGCGCTGCCGGTCGGTGAGGTCAGCCGCGGCTGATAACTCGCTGAACAAAACAAACCCCGGGAAATCCGGGGTTTGTCGTTTCTGTCAGCCCCGCTATCATTCGCCCCATCTTTCGGGGGATTCAACTGATGCTCAATGGCCTGTGGCTTGGCTTCTTTGTCGTGGCAATGGTGTCAGCACTGGCGCAATGGCTGGTGGGCGGTAACGCCGGGATTTTTGCGGCGATGGTCGAAAGCATTTTCGCCATGGCCAAATTGTCGGTGGAAGTGATGGTGCTGTTGTTCGGCACCCTGACGTTATGGCTGGGCTTTTTGCGTATCGCCGAAAAAGCCGGGATTGTCGAATGGCTGGCCAAGGCCCTTGGCCCGCTGTTCCTGCGCTTGATGCCGGAAGTGCCAGCCGGTCACCCGGCCATTGGCCTGATCACCCTCAACTTTGCCGCCAACGGCTTGGGCCTGGATAACGCAGCAACACCTATCGGCCTGAAGGCCATGAAGGCGCTGCAAGAGCTCAATCCCATCCCTAACACGGCGACTAACGCGCAGATCCTGTTCCTGGTGCTCAATGCATCCTCCCTGACCCTGTTGCCGGTGACGATCTTCATGTATCGCGCCCAGCAAGGTGCGCCAGATCCGACACTGGTATTCCTGCCGATCCTGCTGGCCACCAGTGCATCCACATTGGTCGGCCTGCTGTCGGTAGCGGTGATGCAGCGACTGCGGCTGTGGGACCCGGTGGTGCTGGCCTATCTGATTCCAGGCGCGTTGGTACTGGGTGGGTTCATGGCCCTGCTGGCGACCCTCTCGGCCACCGCATTGGCCGGGCTGTCGTCGATCCTCGGCAACCTGACGTTGTTCGGCCTGATCATGCTGTTCCTGCTGATCGGCGCGTTGCGCAAGGTGAAGGTGTACGAGGCGTTTGTCGAAGGGGCCAAGGAAGGCTTCGATGTCGCCAAGAACCTGTTGCCCTACCTGGTGGCGATGCTGTGTGCGGTGGGCGTGTTACGGGCCTCCGGCGCGCTGGATCTGGGCCTCGAAGGTATTCGCCATGTGGTGGCCTGGACGGGCATGGACACACGCTTTGTCGACGCCTTGCCGACCGCGATGGTCAAGCCATTCTCCGGCAGCGCGGCGCGGGCGATGTTGATCGAGACCATGCAGACCCAGGGGGTGGACAGCTTCCCGGCGTTGGTGGCGGCGACGATTCAGGGCAGTACGGAAACCACCTTTTATGTGTTGGCGGTGTACTTCGGTTCGGTGGGCATCCAGCGGGCGCGGCATGCCGTAGGGTGCGCGTTGCTGGCTGAGTTTGCCGGTGTGGTGGCGGCGATTGCGGTGTGCTACTGGTTCTTTGGCTGAGGCTTAAATAGCTACCGGGAGCAAGCCCCCTCCCACATTTGAATGTGTTCGCAGATCAACCTGTGGGAGGGGCTTGCCCCCGACGAGGCCCTCAGCGTTTCACCGCCCCGTTGCCCTGCTGAACAACCCACTCCATCACCTGCCTGTTCAACTGATCTCCCGCCAACCCAAACCCGGCAACCACGGCCGGCACTTTGGTGTCGGTCACCGCCTGGTGCACTTCAAACCGCCGGCTGGCAATAATCCGCTGATCACTCCCACGCACCAGGCGTGCGTCGAGGCGGATCACTACCTCCACCGCACTCCCCCGGTACTCACTCTGAAACGCCTGCAACTGCCCGCCCAACTCATAGTCGGCCTGCAGGTTGGTGTCGTCGGTGCTCAACAGCGTCACTCGCCCATCGCGCTGGAACCCGTCCATCAAGCGATTACGCAAGAGCACGGGCGCCGGGTCGCTCCAGCGTGAGTTCGCATAGCTGCTGATTAAATCGCCATTGGGCACCACAGCGATGCGCGAGCTGTCGAGAAACTCACTGGTCTGCGGCTTGGCCAGGCGCAGCGACCAACTGACCGGCGTGCCTTGGGCCGTGCCCTGAGCCGCGGGCAGTCGGTAGACGTCCGACGGATCAGCCTTGGGCAGGATCGAGCACGCGCTGATCAGCGCCAAGGCCACAGGGACGATCATTTGGTAAGCACGCTTCATGGCGTGAACTCCTTGTTCTTGTCGCTGCCCAGCAGGTAACCGCTGGGGTTGGCTTCCAGGCGGCGGGAAATGGCGCGCAGTGAACCGAGGGTTTCGCGTAGTTCACGTACGGCCGGCGCCAGTTCGTTGAGGCCCTGCATGCCACTGTTCACCGAGTCCTTGTTGTTGGTCAGCAAGGTGTTGATGGTGGCGGTGCTTTGTTCAAGGGATTTCATGGCCTGTTCGGCGCTGCCGAACACCTGTTTGCCTTGATCGCTGAGCAGGCCGTTGGCGTTGCGCATCAGCGCGGTAGTCTGCTCCAGGGCGGCCCCGGCCTGTTTGCTCACCTGCATCAATTGCTGCATCACTACCTTGATATCTCCACGCTGATCGGCAATCGCGCCGGTGGTTTGTTCCAGATGGTCCAAGGTGTTGCTGAGGCGCTCGACATTCTGCGCAGAGAACATGTCGTTGGCGTTGTGCAGCAGCAGGTTGATGCTGGTCATCAGGTCGTTGCTGTTATTCAGCAACCGCGCGATAGGCGATGGTGAGGCGATGATCTCCGGCAGGTTGCCGTCCTTGCCCTTGAGCTCCGGGCTTTGCGGCGTGCCGCCGCTGAGTTGGATGATCGAGGTGCCGGTGATGCCGGTCAGTGCGAGTTTGGCCTGGGTGTCTTCCTTGATCGGTGTCTGGCCGGCCAGGCGAATGCGCGCGAGTACGCGGCGCGGGTCCTTGGGGTCCAGGCGCAGGCTGATGACGTCGCCCACCTTGATCCCGCTGTATTGCACTGAGCTGCCCTGGGACAGGCCGCTGACCGCTTCGTTGAAGATCACTTCGTAATCCTGAAAGGCGCTGTCGACGCTGGATTTGGCCAGCCACAGGCCAAACAGCATCGCGCCGACCACCACGATCACGCTGAACAGACCGATCATCACATGATGGGCTCGGGTTTCCATGTCATACCTCGTTGAGCGGTTGAGCGGCATCCAATGCCGCGCGGCCTCGGGGGCCGTGGAAGTATTCGTGAATCCAGGCGTCGTTCGTTTCCGAGACGATATCGATGGCATCGGCCACCAGCACCTTCTTCTGCGCCAGCACCGCCACGCGGTCGGTGATGGTGTAGAGCGTGTCCAGGTCATGGGTGACCAGGAACACGCTCAGGCCCAACGCATCACGCAGGGTGAGGATCAGTTGATCGAATTGCGCCGCGCCGATCGGGTCGAGGCCGGCGGTGGGCTCGTCGAGAAACAGGATGTCCGGGTCCAGCGCCAACGCCCGCGCCAGGGCAGCGCGCTTGATCATGCCGCCGGACAGCGACGCGGGGTATTTATCGGCCGCCGACAGCGGCAGCCCGGCCAAGGCCAGCTTGACCGCAGCCAAGTGCTCGGCATCTCGACGGCTGAGCCCGGCATGTTCGATCAGCGGCAGCGCCACGTTCTCGGTCACCGTCAGCGAGGAAAACAGCGCGCCCTTCTGGAACAGTACGCCAAAGCGCCGTTCCACCAGCGAGCGTTCATGTTCCGGCAAGCTCGGCAGGTTCTTACCGAACACCCGCACTTCGCCTTCACTGGGCCGGCGCAGGCCGACGATGCTGCGCAACAGCACCGACTTGCCGCTGCCTGAGCCGCCGACCACCGCAAGGATCTCGCCCTTGTACAAATCCAGGTCGAGATTCTCGTGCACGCTCTGGCTGCCAAAGCGATTGCACAGGCCACGCACTTCAATCACCGCCTCGGTGGGCGCACGGTGTAGACGACTCACCAGCCCATCTCCATGAAGAACAACGCGGCAACCGCATCCAGCACGATCACCACAAAGATCGATTGCACCACGCTGGAGGTGGTGTGGGCGCCGACCGATTCGGCGCTGCCGCTGACCTTGAAGCCTTCCAGGCAGCCGATGGCGGCGATCAGAAAGGCGAAGAACGGGGCTTTTACCATGCCGACCAGGAAGTGCTGTACGCCAATGTCCGATTGCAGCAGCGAGAGGAACATCGCTGGCGAGATGTCCAGAGCCACGGCGCACACCACGCCGCCGCCGACGATCCCCGCCAGCATTGCCATAAATGTCAGCATCGGCAGTGCAACCAGCAACGCCAGCACGCGCGGCAACACCAGCAACTCCATCGGGTCCAGGCCCAAGGTGCGGATGGCGTCGATTTCTTCATTGGCCTTCATTGAGCCGATTTGCGCGGTAAAGGCGCTGGCGGTGCGACCGGCAATCAGGATGGCGGTGAGCAATACGCCGAACTCCCGCAGGAAAGAGAACGCCACCAGGTCCACGGTAAAAATAGTCGCGCCGAAGCTCTTGAGCACTGTAGCGCCGAGGAACGCCACCACGGCGCCCACCAGAAAGGTCAGCAACGCGACGATAGGCGCGGCGTCGAGGCCGACCTGCTCAAGGTGGGCGACCATCGGTGTCAGGCGCCAGCGCTTGGGCCGGAAAATACCCCGGGCGAAGGTTTCGAGGATCAGGCCGATAAAGCCCAGCAGTTGCTTGCTGTCTTGCCAGACCTTGTCTACGGCGCCGCCGATACGCGCCAGCACCTGAATGCCGGTGGCTTCTTCCGGCGCTTTGTCCGGCACGCAAAAATCGTTGAGGGAGCGGTAGACGGTCTTGAGCAGCGCGCGGTCGGCGGCGGACAGGTTGCAGTCGGTCTGTTCGGCGGATTGCTCGATACGGGTGGGCCCCAGCAGCTCCACCAGCAGCGAGGCACCCGCGGTATCCAGGGCGCCAAGGCCATTGAGGTCGATGCGCGCGCCGGCGTCGTATTGGCCGTCGAGCTTGTCCGACAGCTTCTTCAGGTTTGCGTAGTGGGCAAGCGTCCAGTCCCCTGTAATCCGCAGTAACGGGGGAGCGGTGGACGTATCGAGGTGGGCTGCGCCGGCCGTGGTACTACTGGTCATAAGCTCCGAGCTTGTCTGGCTATCCACAATTCCTACGTAATAGCACGATCCTGCCTACTTTGGGTTGTCGGTTTGTGCTGTGTCCGTCACTTTAAAACGCAGCACGCCGATCACCTGACCGTCCTCCGTCAACACCTGGACTTGCCAGCGCCCTACCGCTTCGGGCGGGAAGTTCTGCTTGTGGGTCCAGGCGCGGTAGCCCTCCTTGCGTCCGCCGTGGATGTCCAGGGCGATGCGGTCGACCTCTTTGCCGTTGAATTTCCACACGTGGTAGATGCGCTCATCCAGGCCGCGCGGCGCGTTGATCGCGGTGTAGGCGTAGAGCCCGGTGCCGCGCAGTTGGCTGGCGTTGACTTCCTTGAGGTCGTCGCCGGGCGTGCGGTCCTGCAATTGGGTACTGATCGCCACTTCGGTCATCCACAACGTGGCCGGCGGCACCCAACTGCGCAGGAACCAACCCGCACAGCCAATGGCGGCCGTCACTCCGAGCAACATCGCCCAGCCTTTGAGGCTGCGCAGCGGCAGGCTGACCGCCAGGCTTGGAATCGACAAGGCCATGGCCACGCCGAGGGCGAGTTTGTAACTTTCGGCGGTGGTCAGGTGCAAAATGATCGGCAGCGCAGTAAGCAGTGCGGCGAACAAGGTCAGGGTGTGCAGCGCGAGGAACAACGAGCGCTTGGGCGCCAGCCACTTGTAGTACAGCGGGTCGACGATCGACACCAAAGCGGCCGCGCCGAGCAGGCCGGTGAACACGGATTGGCCGCTGTTCCAGGCCGTGGTGACGAAAAAGAACGGCAATACGAAGAACAGACTCTCCTGATGGATCATCTGGGTCGCGTAGCGCAGCAGGGGTTCGGGGATTTCGCGCTTGAAGACCTTGGTGAACAGCTGGGTAAAGCTGTTTTCCAACATCAGCCACAGCCAGCTCACCAGCATGATCACCGCGATCCAACTGGCCATGCCCTGCTGGCGATCCACCAGGATGAAGCTGCACACACCCGAGACAAAACCGCCGAGTGCAATCACCCCTGGGTAGCGCTTCATCAGTTCGAGGATGCGGGTGATTAAGCGGGTCAGGTTTTGCATTCGGCGGTTCGCAGTCTTTGTAGGAAAAAATCCCAGACAGAATAACGTCTTAGGCCAGGGTTCGGTGCCTCATTACGCGATCCGTTTGCGATAACGGCGCACGCCGATCAACACAATGGCAATCAGCCCGAGGACGCCGGCGCCGATCCAGTTGAGCATGTCGTAACTCAGCAGCGGCTTTTCGATGCGCCAGTAACCTGGTTGCTTGAGCAACTCGCGCATGGCCTGGCTGGTCTGCTCCAGGTTCACGGCCTTGATGCGTTTGACCGGGTCGCTGAAGTGGCCGTTGTCATAATCGCCCGAGGCGCTCCAATAATAGTCGGCCAGCGCGCTGTTGCCCTGCACGGCCCAGGCCTGGCGGGCGATGGCGGCCTGTTTGAGGCGCGCGAATACCGTCGGGTCAAGGCCATCCTTGAGCAGTTGAGTCTTGAGATCCAGCAGCACCTGCTCGGCCTCGGGGAGGTTGTCCCGCTCGAGGTCGGCATTCAGGCTGAGGAAGCCAACGCCACCGAGCACTTCGCGCTCGCTCCAGGGGCCGTAGGACAACCCATGCTTGAGGCGCAGTTGGCGGTACAGCGCCCAGTCCAGGTAATCCTTGAGCAGGTCGTAGGTTTCATCATGCTGGTCGTCCAGCACCGGCTCGGGGAACAGCCAGTGCAGTTTGGCACTGTCACCCACCCAGCCGTGGATCAGGTCGCGGTGGCTGGCGGCGGCGTGCTGGATTTGCGGCAGCGCCGGGTGCTCGCTGGGTTCGACCGGGTCCAGTCGGCCGTAGGTGCGTTCCAGATAGGCGGGCAGCAGTTTGTCGAGGTCACCGACGATGATCAAGGTCATGTTGTTGGGGGCGTACCAATTTTTGCGCAGCGTCTGCAGTTGATCGCGGGTCAGGTGATCGACCTGGGCGCGTTCGGCGCATTTGAGCCCCAGCTCAACCGCCAACTGATTGCTGGCGGTGTGGCCCAGGTCCTGGCGGTCGAGCAGGCGTTGCAGGTGGGAGTAATGACCGCCGTCTTCGCGCTCGACCACCTGCTTGGCCGCGTTGATATTGGCGTCGGTCAACTCGGTTCGGGTGATGATCGCCAGCAGCAGGTCCAGCACCTTGCGCTGGTTTTGTGCTGGCGCCTCGATCACAAAAGTGGTGTCGGCGTTGCTGGTGTAGGCGTTCCACTCACCGCCCAGGGCTTGCATGCGGTCTTCCAGCTCGCCTTCGCCGCCACCGTCGATGCCGCTGAACAGCAAGTGTTCGAGCAGGTGCGGCAGTTCCTTGTCTTCGCAGCTGAAATCGTCCAGGCCCACGCCGACCACCAGGCGAATCGCCACATGGCCACGCTCGGTGCCCGGTTTAAGCAACAATTGCAGGCCGTTGGGCAAGGTGTAACCCTCGACCTGCAGGCGGTCAAAGGCGAAGACGTGGGCAGAACCCATGAGCAGGCAAGCGAACAACAGGCGACGCATAACAAGCTTCCTGGCGAGTGAGGTCAGCTTTAACTGACTTCACGGGCCATCGTACGTTCAGGGCGAATGTGTGATGTCGGCAATATCTTCGGCGGAGAGTGCGCCGGTGTCGGACGTTTCCAAGACTACATAAGCACTGCTGCAAAACAACGAGTTCAAGCGCTTCATGTCGGCAATCAGCTCCAAGTGCAGGGAGCTGGTCTCCAGGCTCTGCACGATCTTGCGTTGCAGGCGGCTGACGTGAGCGTGGGCCAGGCGGCGCTCCTGGGCGCGGAAGCGGCGCTTTTCACGCAGCAGTTGGCGGGCGCTTTCCGGGTCGGCACTGAGGAATACCGACAGCCCCAGGCGCAGGTTGGCGATCAACTGGCTGTGCAGGCCGGTGAGTTCTTCCAGGCCCACTTCGGAGAATTGGCGACGCTGCGAGGTTTTCTGCTGCTGGACTTTACGCAGCATGCGTTCGATCAGGTCACCGGCCAGTTTCAGGTTGATCGACAGCTCGATGATTTCCGCCCAGCGCCGACTGTCTTGCTCGCTGAGGTCTTCGCGGGGCATCTGCGCCAGGTAGAGCTTGATCGCGCTGTAGAGTGCCTCAACGTCATCGCTGAGGCTGCGTATTTCCTGGGTAATGGCAGTCTGTTTGCCGCGCAGTACTTCCTGCATGGCGGTGAGCATGTTGTCGATCAGGTCGCCCAGGCGCAGGGTTTCGCGCGCGGCATTGGCCAGCGCCAGGCTCGGCGTGGCCAGGGCTGTGGGGTCCAGGTGGCGCGGTTTGGCCTTGCCGTTGACCTCGTCCCGCTCCGGCAGCAACCCGGCGCACAGCTTGGCCATCGGACCGATGGTGGGCAGCAGGATCAGGCAGCGGCTGACGTTGTAGAGCAGGTGGAAGGTGATGACCATGCCTTGTGCGCTGTAGTCCAGGCCGTCCATCCACAGCACCAGCGGGTCGAGCACCGGGATAATCAGCAGCAGGCCGATCAGTTTGTACAGCAAGCTGCCCAACGCGACCTGGCGACCGGCAGCGTTCTGCATGCTGGTGCTGAGGAAGGCCAGCACGCCGCTGCCGATGTTCGCCCCGATCACCAGGCCGATGGCCACGTGCAAGCCGATCACCCCGGCGCCGGCCAGGGTGGCGGTCAGTAGGACGGCGGCGAGGCTGGAGTAGGAAATCATCGCGAACAACGCGCCGATCAGTGCATCGAGCAAAATATCGCCGGTCAGTGAGGCGAACAGCACCTTCACACCCTGGGCGTGGGTAATCGGCCCGGCGGCTTCGACGATCAATTGCAGCGCGAGGATGATCAGCCCGAGGCCTATTCCGACCCGACCCAACTGCCCTGCCCGCGTCTGTTTGCGCGACAGGAAGAAAATCACCCCGAGAAAGATCAGCAACGGCGACAGCCAGGACAGGTCGAACGTCAGCACCCGTGCCATCAGTGCGGTACCGACGTCGGCCCCGAGCATGGTCGCCAGGGCGGGCACCAACCCCATCAGGCCTTGGCCGACAAAGGACGTCACCAGCATCGCCGTGGCGTTGCTGCTCTGCACCATGGCGGTCACCAGGATACCGGCGACAAATGCCAGCCAGCGCTTGGACATGTTCTGCCCGATGACTTGACGCAGGTTGGAGCCGTAGACTCGCAAGATGCCGGTACGGACGATGTGCGTGCCCCAGATAAGCAGGGTCACGGCGGAAAGCAGATTGAGCAAGGTCAGCATGCTCGGCCCCCCGTGTGGGTGTGCGCCATTTGGCGCAAATGAGAATTGCCGCGTGCCGTTCTACGTCTTGTAGTTAAGCTGTAGTTGGCGAATGGGCTCGGCGCCAGCATCGCATAGCTAAAGTTGGGATTGAAACAAAACTGTCATGAAATCAGCTTTTTATGGATGAAAAAAAGGGGCTTATAAAAGCCCCTTTTTTGTCTGGCTCGGGTTTATTGACCCGGAATGTCCTTGCGCAGTTTCACAGGATCCTGCTGTTTCTTCTTTTTCGCGATCGCGGTACGCATCTTGATATTGACCGCTTCCACCGCCAGCGAGAACGCCATGGCGAAGTAGACGTAGCCTTTTGGCACGTGCACGTCGAAGGATTCGGCGATCAGCACGGTACCCACCACCAGCAGGAATGACAGCGCCAGCATCTTCAGCGACGGGTGCTTGTCGATGAAGTCGCTGATGGTGCCGGCAGCCAGCATCATCACCAATACCGCAACGATGATCGCGGCAACCATGACGGGTACATGGGAGACCATGCCCACGGCGGTGATCACCGAGTCCAGGGAGAACACGATGTCGATGATCGCGATCTGGATGATGGTGTAGATGAACTTGCCACCGGCGCCCTTGGGCTCGTCGTGGGTTTCGTCTTCACCTTCCAGGGCGTGGTACATCTCCTGGGAGCTTTTCCACAGCAGGAACAGGCCACCGAAGAACAGGATCAGGTCGCGACCCGAAATACCCTCGCCGAAGACCACGAACAGGTCGTCGGTCAAGCGCATGACCCAGGTGATCGACAACAGCAGCAGAATACGCGTGACCATGGCCAGGGCCAGGCCGAAGATCCGGGTGCGTGCCTGCATATGCTTGGGCATGCGGCTGACCAGGATCGAAATCATGATGATGTTATCGATGCCCAGGACGATCTCGAGGGCCGTCAGGGTGAAGAAGGCAATCCAGATTTCCGGATTGGTCAGCCATTCCATGTGTATTCCTTTGAGCAAGTGTTAAACCGCGCCAGCAGTGGGGCCGGCGCAGTGGGTTGTACGATTATAGAGTGCTGAACAGCGGAAAAATCCCCATCAGCAATGCGGCGAACATTATGCACAGGCATACCAGTACTGCCCACTTCAGGGTGAAGCGCTGGTGATCGCCAAATTCGATACCGGCCAAGGCCACCAGCAGGTAGGTCGACGGTACCAGGGGGCTGAGCAAGTGCACGGGCTGGCCAACGATGGAAGCGCGGGCCATTTCCACGGCGGTGATGCCGTAGTGGCTGGCGGCTTCAGCCAGTACCGGCAGTACGCCGTAGTAGAACGCATCGTTGGACATGAAGAAAGTGAACGGCATGCTCACCAGCGCGGTGATCACCGCCAGGTAAGGGCCCATGGCTTCCGGAATCACGGCCAGCAGGCTCTTGGACATGGCATCGACCATGCCGGTGCCCGACAGGATGCCGGTGAAGATCCCAGCGGCGAAGATCAGTCCCACCACGGCCAATACGCTGCCGGCGTGGGCGGCGACGCGGTCTTTCTGCTGTTGCAGGCACGGGTAGTTGACGATCATCGCGATACTGAACGCCACCATGAACAGCACCGGCAGCGGCAACAGGCCGGCGATCAGGGTGCACATCAGAGCCAGGGTCAGGGCGCCGTTGAACCAGATCAGCTTCGGACGGCGGGCATCCGGGTATTGCGACACGCTGATCTCGCTGTGGTCGATCTCGTCGACTTGCAGGTGCAGTTCACCCAGGCGCGCACGTTCGCGCTTGCCGTACATGTAGGCAATCACCAGGATCGCGACTACACCGGCGGCCATTGCCGGGATCATCGGTACGAAAATATCCGAGGGGTCCACGTGCAGCGCACTGGCGGCGCGGGCGGTCGGGCCACCCCAAGGCGTCATGTTCATCACGCCACCGGCGAGGATGATCAGGCCGGCCATGATCCGCGGGCTCATGCCGATGCGCTGGTACAGCGGCAGCATGGCGGCCACGCAGATCATGTAAGTGGTGGCGCCATCACCGTCGAGGGACACCACCAGGGCCAGCACGGCGGTGCCGACCGATACCTTCAGCGGGTCGCCCTTGACCATCTTGAGGATCTTGCGCACGGCCGGGTCGAACAGGCCGGAGTCGATCATCAGGGCAAAGTAGAGGATGGCGAACATCAGCATCACGCCGGTCGGCGCGAGCTTGGTGATGCCTTCGAGCATCATCGGGCCGATCTTCGGTGCGAAACCGCCGAACAGCGCGAACAGGATAGGCACGATGATCAGTGCGATCAGCGCGGACAGGCGCTTGGTCATGATCAGGAACATGAACGTGATGACCATGGCAAAGCCAAGGAAAGTCAGCATAGGAATACTCCAGGCGTAGCGCGGCTAGGGAATGGCGAACCGGGGTGGGGTCAGCGCAGAACGAAGGGCACGAGGCTTACGGGTGGAGTTGGGGCGAACAGGCGGGTACGGGCGGACATCGGGGATCACCATTGTTGTTGTGTACAGCCGGTCTGTTGCCGGCAGTTGGGGGCGATCCTAGACGCGTAAGCTTTCAGCCAGCTTTCGTTGGCAAAACAGTTGGTGGTGGGAAGATGCACGGTCTTCAGACGTACACATTTCAAATGTGGGGGGGGCTTGCTCCCGATAGCGGCGTGTCAGTCAGCTTATTTGCTGCGGAGACACCGTAATCGGGGCAAGCCCCCTCCCACATTGGAATGTGTTTATCTCAGGTACTTCAGGGCAGCTCGAGGCCGCCCGCTGCTTTGTGCAGTTTGCGCAGGTGTTCACCCACCTGCTTGAGGTTGGCTTCACACGCGGCAATCTCGGCGGCGCGGGACGGGTCCAGCAGCGCCCTCACCTCTTTATCCAGCTCACCGGTGAGTGATTGCAACTGCTTCTGGCGCTCGGCGCTTTCCGACTCCAGGCGCTTTGCTTCCGACGGTTGCGGCAGGCCATAGCCACCGCTGCCGAGCAGTTCCGCCGGGCGGCTGAGGAAGCCACTGTTGGCGAGGATCTGCTGCAGTGTGGCGTTGGCTTTCTCCATGCCGCCGTTCTTCAGTTCACGGGCGCCGAGGTAGCGTTGCTTGACTTCGTCCTGGGCCAGCATGAGCTGTTTGCGAAAGCTCGCCTGTTCCAGCAGCAGCAGTGCGGCGCTGGTGCGCAGGTCAGCCTGGTCGAACCACTGGCGCCGCTCTTCGGCGCTGAGGGACAGCCAGTCTTCAACCTGGGTCTGCTTGATCGGCAGGTGTTTGCGCAGAACGTCGAACATGGCCTGGTAGCGTTCGCGGAAGGAGTCGAAGTGATACCCCAGACGCATGGCCTCGCGTTTGTCGTTGAGTACGCTGGTATCCGCCAGGCCACGGGCTTGCAGCACTTCCAGCAGGCCATTAGGCGTGATGTTGTCCAGGCCGGTCAGCTGCGGGTTGGCGCTGCCGCTGCGCAGAAGCTTCAGGCTTTCGACCGCGCAGTTGTTGGAAAGGAAGTAATAGTTGCCGTCATAGCTCCAGTGCATTTCAGCAGCGTGCTCGACGGTGTCGTTGATCTCTTGGCGTGACAGTTTCAGGGGCACGGACGCCAGGCCGCGCAGTTCGGTCTTGGTGTATTCGTCGATCACCTGAGCCAATGGCAACACGAACAGCCGTGACGGGTACTTGCCCACCAGGCCATCCCAGCTGGACAACTGCACGTCACCGACGAACGCCCGATAGGACAGCACCAGGTGCTGGTCCAAATCGAGCCGGCAGTCCGGCCCACGGGGGCGGCCCGGCGCGCAGATCACCAGGCGCAACATGCTGTGGCCCCAGCGGCTGACCAGGTTCTGGTTGGCTTCGGCCAGCAGGTAGTCGATTTCGTAGACCCGCTCCGGGTCGACGTGGCCCAACGGTGTCTTGGCGAAATCATTGCCGGCGTTGAGGAACGCGTAGGTCTTGGCGCAGGTGTCTTGTTCCGGTGGGGCCCAGCCGAAGTGTTCCTTGTAATAGCGGAACAGCGCGGGGCGTCGGCAGGCATAGCTTGGGTCGAGGAGGAAGTACTCCATATTGACCGCTACGAACTCCAGCGGGCTGGTGGTTTCGTAGATGTCCGGGCTGCGCGCGACCTGACGGTTATGTTGTTCGCGTTCACCGCGACGGCCGACATATTGCGGCCAGCCCGCCAGGTCCAGCAGGCGCGGGTCATCGCTGAGGGTGAAGCGCCGGTCATTCTGGCCACGGCATTGATCGGGCAGGCCGATCAGGCCGGTGATGTTGTTCTGGCGGCTGCAACGCTGTATCAGCGCGCGTTCGTCTTTGGACCACAGGCGTGCGCGGTCATAGATGTGGGTCAATTCATGCAGCACAGTGGCGAGCATTTCCCGGCGCACGGTGCCGTGGGGACGATTGGTTTTCTGGGTGGCGGCGCTGCCGTCGGTCAGGCTGGCCAGGAGGTTGCGGTTGAGGTCCAGTTCGGACACCAGGGAGGCCTGGCCGTAAGCGTTTTGGGGCATCTTGTCGGTCCAGCCGACATCGATGCGCCGGTCCAACTGCTCGATAAAGCGTGGCGGCAATGCGCGCATCGCCTCATCAAGCAATGCCTGGCTGGCCTGCTGTTCGGCCGGGCTCAAGCCTTCTGGCTTGAGCCGCAGTTGCAGGCTGGCCTGGGCTGCGCTGGCACACAGCAGCACAGTCCCGGCCAGGAGCCAGGCGACAAGGCGCCTCACAGAGCGAGAATAGCTTCGGCGAGGGTCTGGTCACTGGCGTCGCGCGCTTCCGGCAGGCGGGTGCGCAGGGTGTCGAAGGCCGCTTCCAACTGTGCGCCACGAATCTCGCCGTTGGTGGCGACGAAACTGGCCGCGTCATCGTGGGCTTCGCGCACGACTTTGGAGTCGCGGATGGAGGTGGTGGTGTCCGAGGTGAAATCAATGGTGCGGCCAGAGGCGCGAACAATGATGTTACTGGTGGCCACCAGGGTTTGTGCCTGGGCAACGTCGGCCAACAACAGCAGGCCAAGGGTGGCGGCGATCAGCGGGCTACGCATGGAATGACTCCGAAATACAAAGATGATTATTGGACGAGAATTGCTTGCGCCAGTTCAAGGTCGCTGGCGTTAAGTTTTGGTTGGGTGCGGCGCAGATAATCCAGCGCGGACTCCAGCCGTGCGCCCCGCCATTGGCCGTCAGTGGCGATAAATGCAGCGGCATCATCCTGGGCAGCCACGACCACTTTCCGGTCGAAAGGCGCGGAAGTCACCTTGCTGGTGGCATACGCACTCGCGACGGTACCTTGGATGGTCAGGTCAAAGGCCGAAGCCAATGGCGACCAACTGGCACACAACAACACAGGGACTATTAGCAGACGGTATGAAAAAGCCATGGGACTCGACAACTGAAAGCGAGCGCCAAGGCTAGCGTAATGCCCGGGAGAGAGCCAGTGCGGCGGCATCAGGGAGCGACGGGCGCTCCCTTTGTCAGCTCCCTCAAATAGCCAGGATGGCTTGGGCCAGTTGGGCGTCAGTCGCGGTGTTCAGTTGCGGTGCTTGTTGGCGGATCTGGGCCAAGGCGCTTTCCAGCTTCACACCACGAATGGCACCTTCGCTGGCGACGAAGCTGGCTGCGTCGTCACGGGCGGCGCGCACGACTTTGTTATCCCGCAGGGACGAAGTGGCATCGGAGGTGGCGTCGGAAGTAGCCTTCAATGCGCCGACGATGGAGTCGGTGGTCACGATGAAGCTGGTCGCGCTGGCGTTGGTGGCCAGGGCCAACAGGGCTGCAGCACTCAGCAGGCGAATAAGGGACATGGGGTGACTCCTGTAGGTGAACGAATAAGGTGGCGCAGGGCAGCCATTGGGGATCAGACGCCTGTTCTAACGGTTCGCCACGTTGTGGCTGGATATTAAGCCGCTGTTTATCCGTTCGGAAAGCTTATTGACTGCCTAGTCTCGCCAGAACGGCTTTGGCAGCTCGGCCATTCGGTCTCCCGGGCTGATGCCGACATCGGAGAGTTCTCGCAGATCAAGCTGCGCCAGTTGGCGTCGTTCGTAGGCGTGGCGTACCCATTTGGCCAGCGTGGAAAAGGTCCGGCGTAACAGCCGTTTAGAGAGAGAGGGCTGGGTGTCCATGGTGAGCGCCTTTCATGAGGTCCTGGAACACCATGGTGGGCGAGTTGCTTTGACCGTTACAGATACACCAATGCTTAATTGTACTGCTTAACTGTTATATTTTTTAAACTGTACCTGTCCGGACTAACGGCTTCTGTTTGGCCTGGAAAAAGGCAGGTTCGGAAACAACAAAGCCCGCCTCCGGTTTCCCGGGGCGGGCTTTGTTTTGACAAATCAGTGCTGGCAGTGGACCCGGTGGGTCAGGGCCAGCGGGCGCCAATTAGCGCCAGAACGGCTTGCTCAGCTCTTCGTAGCGTTGAGCTTCGCTGATACCGGCGTCAGCCAGCAGACGCGAATCCAGACGAGCCAGTTGATGGCGGCTGGAGATGCGGCGCTGCCACAGCATCAGGTTGGCGAGAACGCGCAAAGGCAGGGAAGCCTGGGTGTTTACAGCTTTTTCTTCGAAGAACAGTTCGGAACTGAGTGTACGTTCCATGATGACATCCTTCCGCTTGTGGCGGGATTAGGTAGTGGTTTAACTGATGCCAATGATCCTCTTCCGGCGCAAGACTCTCTAGATACAGTTCACCTGTATTGTGAGGGGCCAGTTAACTGTTTAAAGGTGCTGTACTGTACGGAAATGGGGCAACTGTACCTGTCCGCACTTAAATGGTGCGAAATGGGCATTTTACAACGCTGGTGTGGGAATTTTCGGTAGGAAATGACCGGTACAGCAGTACAGTTTTTTCAAGAAGCGAGGGTTATGCAATCGAGCTGACGAAACTGTGTTTGCATCAGCTCGAATCTGTACCAATCAAGCCTTGAGCATATGCCCGGTTTCTTCCAGGTTAATGTGCCAACTCAGTGCTTCGCGCAGGATGTGTGGGGTGTGTCCGCCGATGGCGCAGGCAGCAGTGAAATAATTGTTCAGCGCATCGCGGTACGCCGGGTGCACACAGTTGTCGATGATCACCCGGGCTCGCTCCCGCGGCGCCAGGCCACGCAAGTCGGCGAGGCCTACTTCGGTGACCAGGATGTCGACGTCATGCTCAGTGTGGTCCACATGGCTGACCATCGGCACCACGCTGGAAATCGCGCCGCCCTTGGCAATCGACTTGGTGACGAAGATCGCCAGGTGCGCGTTGCGCGCGAAGTCGCCGGAACCGCCAATACCGTTCATCATCCGCGTGCCGCAGATGTGGGTGGAGTTGACGTTGCCGTAGATGTCGAATTCCAGCGCGGTGTTGATGCCGATAATGCCCAGGCGACGCACCACTTCAGGGTGATTGGAGATTTCCTGCGGGCGCAGCACCAGCTTGTCTTTGTAGTGCTCCAGGTTGCCGAACACGTCGGCATTGCGCCGCTCCGACAAGGTGATCGAGCTGCCCGAGGCGAAGCTCAGCTTGCCGGCGTCGATCAGGTCGAACGTCGAGTCCTGCAACACTTCCGAATACATGGTCAGGTCTTCGAACGGCGAATCGATCAGGCCGCACATCACTGCGTTGGCAATGTTGCCGATCCCGGCCTGCAGCGGGCCGAGCTTGTTGGTCATGCGCCCGGCGTCCACTTCCTGCTTGAGGAAGTTGATCAGGTGGTTGGCGATGCCCTGGGTGTCGATGTCGGGTGGTGTCACGGTGGAGGCTGAGTCGGCCTGATTGGTGATCACGATGGCGACGATCTTCTCCGGCGGGATCGGGATCGCAGTGCTGCCGATACGGTCGTCGACCTTTACCAGCGGGATCGGCGTCCGGGTTGGCCGGTACGTCGGGATATAGATGTCGTGCAGCCCTTCCAGGTTCGGGTTGTGCGCCAGGTTGATCTCGACGATCACTTGCTTGGCGAAAATCGCGAAACTGGCCGAGTTGCCCACGGACGTGGTGGGCACGATGTGCCCTTGTTCAGTGATCGCGACCGCTTCAATCACCGCGATGTCTGGCAGCTTGAGCTGGTTGTTGCGCAGTTGCTCGACGGTTTCCGACAGGTGCTGATCGATAAACATCACTTCGCCGGCGTTGATTGCCTTGCGCAAGGTGCTATCGACCTGGAACGGCATGCGTCGGGACAGCACGCCGGCTTCGGTCAGTTGCTTGTCCAGGTCGTTACCCAGGCTGGCACCGGTCATCAGGGTGATTTTCAGCGGGGACGTCTTGGCGCGCTCGGCCAGGGCGTGGGGGACGGCCTTGGCTTCACCGGCTCGGGTGAAGCCGCTCATGCCGACGGTCATGCCGTCCTCGATCAGTGCGGCGGCGTCTGCCGCGCTCATGACCTTGTTCAACAACGAAGGCAAGCGGATACGATCACGGTACATGAATTGTTATCTCAGGCTACGGAAGCAAGGTGGGCAGTGTAGTGATTTCAAAAAATTTCGGCCCGCTACCATGGTCGAATGCGGGGCAGCGATTTAGAGCCTTTGGTCGGGTTTCATGGGGTAATAAAAAACCCCAGCCTACAGGAGGCCGGGGTTTGGAGTATTGCGCTGAAGCAGTGTTACTCGACGGCCTTGACCATGTCTTCAATGACCTTCTTCGCGTCACCAAAGACCATCATGGTCTTGTCCAGGTAGAACAGTTCGTTATCCAGCCCGGCATAACCACTGGCCATTGAGCGCTTGTTGACGATGATGGTCTTGGCCTTGAACGCTTCCAGGATCGGCATGCCGGCAATCGGCGAGTTGGGGTCGTTCTTCGCGGCCGGGTTGACCACGTCGTTCGCGCCCAGCACCAGTACCACGTCGGCCTGGCCGAATTCCGAGTTGATGTCCTCCATCTCGAATACCTGGTCGTAAGGCACTTCCGCCTCGGCGAGTAGGACGTTCATATGCCCAGGCATACGGCCGGCCACTGGGTGGATCGCGTATTTCACGGTCACGCCACGGTGGGTCAGCTTTTCGGTCAGTTCCTTCAGCGCATGCTGTGCCCGTGCCACTGCCAAGCCATAGCCTGGAACGATGATCACGGTGTCGGCGTTGGTCAGCAGGAAGGTGGCGTCGTCGGCCGAACCGGACTTCACTGGGCGTGCTTCTTTAGAACCCGCTGCAGCACCGGCATCCGGCGCATTGCCGAAACCGCCGAGCAGTACATTAAAGAAGGAACGGTTCATCGCCTTGCACATGATGTACGACAGGATCGCGCCGCTGGAGCCCACCAGGGAGCCGGCGATGATCAGCATCGAGTTGTTCAGCGAGAAGCCGATCCCTGCCGCTGCCCAGCCGGAGTAGCTGTTGAGCATCGAAACGACGACCGGCATATCGGCGCCGCCAATCGGGATGATGATCAGCACGCCCAGCACGAACGCCAGGGCCAGCATCAGCGCGAAGGCGCTGAGGTTGCCGGTGAACATGAAGGCCAGGCCCAGGCCCAGCGTCAGCAGGCCGAGCACCAGATTCAGCTTGTGCTGGCCGCCGAACTGTACCGGTGCGCCTTGGAACAGGCGGAACTTGTACTTGCCCGACAACTTGCCGAACGCGATCACCGAACCGGAGAAGGTAATCGCACCAATAGCCGCACCGAGGAACAGCTCCAGGCGGTTGCCCGCCGGGATCGCGTCGCCCAGGTGTTTGACGATGCCCAGGGACTGCGGCTCGACCACGGCGGCAATGGCGATAAACACCGCGGCCAGGCCGATCATGCTGTGCATGAATGCCACAAGCTCCGGCATCTTGGTCATTTCTACGCGCTTGGCCATGACCGAACCGGCGGTGCCGCCAACCAGCAGGCCAACGATCACATAGCCGATGCCGGCAGTGGCCAGTTCAGCGCCGAGCTTATAGATGAGGCCCACCGTAGTGAGTACCGCCAGCGCCATGCCGAGCATGCCGAACAGGTTGCCGCGCCGCGACGTGGTTGGGTGTGACAGGCCTTTAAGGGCCTGGATAAAGCAGATCGACGCGATCAGGTAGAGCGTCGTCACGAGATTCATGCTCATTACTTCGGCGCCTCTTCTTTTGCTTTCGGGGCTTTCTTCTTGAACATCTCAAGCATTCGGCGCGTTACCAGGAAGCCGCCGAACACGTTGACCGCCGCCAGGGCCACGGCCAGGGTACCCATGGTCTTACCCAGTGGAGTAACAGTCAGTGCTGCGGCGAGCATTGCGCCGACAATCACAATCGCCGAAATGGCGTTGGTCACTGCCATCAACGGTGTGTGCAGTGCGGGCGTGACGTTCCAGACCACGTGGTAACCGACATAAATCGCCAGCACAAAGATGATCAGGTTGTAGATACCGGGGGAGATAAGCTCTTCCATCGTCTGAATCCCTGCTTAGGCGTTTTTGCGGATGACTTGGCCGTCGCGGCACATGAGGCACGCGGCGACGATGTCGTCTTCGAGGTTGATTTCAAACTGCCCTTCCTTGTTGAAGACCAGCTTCAGGAAGTCCAGCAGGTTGCGCGCATACAAGGCCGAGGCATCGGCGGCGACTGCACCGGCAAGGTTGGTCGGGCCGCAGATGATCACGCCGTTCTCCACCACCACCTGGTCGGCGACGGTCAGCGGGCAGTTGCCACCCTGAGCGGCCGCGAGGTCGATGACCACCGAGCCGGGCTTCATCTGCGCGACGGTGTCGGCGCTGAGCAGCGTTGGCGCCTTGCGGCCGGGGATCAGGGCGGTAGTGATGACAATGTCGGCCTGCTTGGCGCGCTCATGCACGGCCAGGGCCTGGCGCTGCATCCAGCTGGTGGGCATCGGACGCGCGTAACCGCCGACGCCGACGGCGCATTCACGTTCTTCGTCGGTTTCGTAGGGCACGTCGACGAACTTGGCGCCAAGGGATTCAATTTGCTCTTTTACGGCTGGACGCACATCAGATGCTTCGATCACTGCACCCAAGCGTTTCGCCGTGGCGATTGCCTGCAAGCCCGCGACGCCGGCGCCGAGGATCAGCACACGTGCGGCCTTCACCGTGCCGGCGGCGGTCATCAGCATCGGCATGAAGCGCGGATAATGGTGGGCGGCGAGCAGCACGGCTTTATAGCCGGCAATGTTGGCCTGGGAAGACAGCACGTCGAGGCTCTGGGCCCGCGAGGTGCGTGGCGCAGCTTCCAGCGCAAAGGCGGTGATGCCCTGCTCGGCCAGCTTGGCAATGGTTTCATTGCTGAACGGATTGAGCATGCCCACCAACACGGTGCCGCTTTTGATCAGCGCCAGCTCGCTGTCGCTCGGGGCGACCACCTTGAGAATCAGCTCGGCGCCTAACGCATCGCCGGCGCTGCCAATGGTCGCGCCTGCCGCCTCATAGGCACTGTCGACGATGCTGGCATTGATGCCTGCGCCGCTTTGAACAGTGACCTTATGGCCCTGGCCGATCAGCTTCTTGATGGTTTCCGGGGTGGCAGCCACCCGCGTTTCACCGGTCTGGGTTTCGAGAGGAACACCAATGTGCACGTCAAATCTCCTGCATGATCTTTTTGCTTTTGATCTTTTTGTAAAAAGGCCAGTGCACCGTGAGTGGCGCAGCTGGGGCGGCCGATCAGCACGATCCCGCTGAAATGACAGCGGGGCGCGGCATTTTGCAGGCGAACTTTACGGCCTTCAAGGGATTATGACGGGTGACGAAAAATTAACTACAAGTCACCCTGTGACTGATTGTCGCAATAGTTTGAAATAACCTCTTTAAATACATGTGTTTAAAAGGCTACAGCTGATTCGTATGTGTTTTTCCATCGTTGGTGTGAATAGTCGGGAATTGACCGATAGGAGTCGCTACAAGCCATGAAAATCATGGCCTTAAGCCTTTTTTAAGATTGACAGGTACAGTCTGTTTAAATGCGACATATACGTACATCTGTAGGTTTTAAATTTAGCTGACTACAAAGTCAGTATGTGGGGTTTGTCCTTTAAATGCTGGGGCTGTAGCGCTGCGATTGGTCGATCAACCAGTCTCTGAACGCGTGCAGTGAGGCTGATTCGACTTTTCTGTCAGGAATCATCAGGTAATAAGCCTTTGAGCTGGGCAGCGCCTCTGGGCTTGCGATCACCAGTCGATGTTCGTCCAGTTCTCGCTGGATAAGGAACGGCGGGATCAGCGCAATACCCATGTCGTGCATGGCGGCTTGAGACAACATCGAGAATAGCTCGTAACGTGGGCCTGTCATGTCGCGGGGCACGTTCAGTTGTTGGGCGTTGAACCATTGGCGCCAGGCGTAAGGGCGGGTGGTCTGCTGCAGCAATGGCAGTTCTGCAATCTTCTGGGGGGTGAATCGCTCAAGTTCGCCCAATAGTCGCGGGCTGCACACGGGGACAGGATTTTCTCCCATAAGCCTGTGGGATTCGGTCCCGGACCAATCTGCGTCGCCGAAGTAAATTGCCGCGTCGAATTCCGTATCCGCAAACAGAAAAGGGCGCGTGCGGTTAGTCAGGTTTACCGTCACCTCCGGATGCTGTCGTTGAAAGTCCTTGAGGCGAGGGATCAACCATTGCGTACCAAAAGTGGGAACTACGGCCAGCTCAATGGTATTTGCGCCCTGCTGCCCCATGACGGACAGGGTGTCGCGCTCCACGGCGTCCAACTGGGTGGCGACGCGGCGGCTGTACGAAAGCCCCGCCTCCGTCAGCTTTACCCCGCGCCGTGAGCGCCGAAACAGCTCGACACTTAAAAATTCCTCCAGGCTGGCGATCTGTCGGCAAATGGCGCCTTGGGTGATGGAAAGCTCATGCGCCGCTTTGGTAAAGCTCTCGTGGCGGGCTGCCGCTTCAAAACTGACAAGAGCGGTGGTGCTGGGGATTTTTCTGCGCATGTACCTTGTCCTCACATAAAAAGTGCTGATGTGCCATTTTCTTGTGTTACGAAGTGAGAAATTAGCACAAGCCTATGCAAAAACCTCGTTTGCTCTCCCCGCCTGGCGGGCCTAGGCTCCATCCACGACTTCTGATTTTTCTTTGCGAGGACTTATTCATGGCTGGCAAGGCAAGCTTCAACTGGATCGATCCGCTGCTGCTGGATCAACAGCTCACCGAAGAGGAGCGCATGGTGCGCGACAGCGCCGAGCAATTCGCCCAGGACAAGCTGGCGCCGCGTGTGCTCGAAGCCTTTCGTCATGAAAAGACCGACCCGGCGATTTTTCGCGAAATGGGTGAGACCGGTTTGCTGGGGGCAATGATTCCTGAGCAGTACGGCGGCAGTGGTTTGAGCTACGTGAGCTACGGCTTGATTGCACGTGAGGTTGAGCGCGTTGACTCCGGTTATCGCTCGATGATGAGTGTGCAGTCGTCACTGGTGATGGTGCCTATCAATGAGTTCGGTACCGAAGCGCAAAAGCAGAAGTACTTGCCGAAATTGGCCTCGGGTGAATGGATTGGCTGTTTTGGTTTGACCGAGCCTGACCACGGTTCCGATCCCGGCGCGATGATCACTCGTGCACGCAAAGTGGATGGCGGCTACAGCCTGACGGGCGCAAAAATGTGGATAACCAATAGCCCGATTGCTGACGTGTTTGTGGTGTGGGCCAAGGACGACGCTGGCGATATTCGTGGGTTTGTCCTGGAGAAAGGCTGGAAAGGCCTGAGTGCGCCGGCGATTCACGGCAAGGTCGGCCTGCGCGCCTCCATCACCGGGGAGATCGTGATGGATAACGTGTTTGTGCCGGAAGAGAACATTTTCCCGGATGTGCGCGGCTTGAAGGGCCCTTTCACCTGCCTTAACTCGGCGCGCTATGGCATCTCCTGGGGGGCTTTGGGTGCTGCCGAGTTCTGTTGGCACACCGCACGCCAGTACACCCTGGATCGCCATCAGTTCGGCCGTCCATTGGCAGCAACTCAATTGATCCAGAAGAAGCTGGCCGATATGCAGACCGAGATCACGCTGGCGCTGCAGGGCTGCCTGCGTCTGGGGCGTATGAAAGACGAGGGAACGGCGGCGGTTGAGATCACATCGATCATGAAGCGCAACTCCTGCGGCAAGTCCTTGGACATTGCGCGTATGGCGCGGGACATGTTGGGTGGCAACGGTATCTCCGATGAGTTCGGGGTGGCACGTCATTTGGTGAACCTGGAGGTGGTTAACACTTATGAGGGTACTCATGACGTGCACGCCTTGATTCTGGGGCGCGCGCAAACCGGTCTTCAGGCGTTCTATTAATAGGGGAACGGCATGGGCGCGCTTTCGCATCTGCGGGTATTGGATTTATCGCGAGTGTTGGCAGGCCCCTGGTCCGGGCAGATCCTTGCGGACCTTGGGGCTGAGGTGATCAAGGTCGAGCGACCTGGTAGCGGTGACGACACACGCGCCTGGGGCCCCCCCTTCCTTAAGGACGCTGATGGCGAGAACACGAGTGAGGCGGCGTACTACTTGTCTGCTAATCGCAACAAAGAGTCGGTGACTATCGACTTTACGCGCCCGGAGGGACAGCAACTGGTGCGAGATCTGGCGGCCAAGTCCGACATCTTGATCGAGAACTTCAAGGTGGGCGGCCTGGCGGCGTATGGGTTGGACTACGAGTCGCTCAAGAAGGTGAATCCGGAGTTGATCTACTGCTCGATCACTGGCTTCGGTCAGACGGGCCCGTATGCCGCCCGCGCGGGGTATGACTTCATGATCCAGGGGTTGGGTGGGCTGATGAGTCTTACCGGCCGGCCGGAAGGTGATGAGGGGGCCGGGCCGGTGAAGGTGGGGGTGGCGTTGACTGACATTCTCACTGGGCTCTACTCGACGGTGGCGATCCTTGCTGCGCTGGCGCATCGGGATCATGACGGTGGTGGGCAGCATATCGATATGGCGTTGCTTGATGTGCAGGTGGCCTGCCTGGCGAACCAGGCGATGAACTACCTGACGACGGGGGTGGCGCCAAAGCGACTGGGTAATGCTCATCCGAATATCGTGCCTTATCAGGATTTCCCTACGGCCGATGGCGATTTCATCCTGACGGTGGGTAATGACGGGCAATTTCGTAAGTTCGCCGAAGTGGCTGGACAGCCGCAGTGGGCGGATGACCCGCGGTTCTCTACTAATAAGGTGCGGGTAGCCAACCGCGCTGAGCTGATTCCATTGATACGCCAGGCTACAGTCTTCAAGACAACGGCTGAGTGGGTGTCACAGCTGGGGCGGGTTGGTGTGCCTTGTGGGCCGATCAATGACGTGGCCCAGGTGTTTGCCGATCCTCAGGTGAAGGCGCGGGGGCTGGCGATACAGTTGCCGCATGCGTTGGCAGGAATGGTGCCGCTGGTGGCCAGTCCGATGCGGTTATCCAAGACGCCTGTGGAGTACCGTACTGCGCCTCCTTTGTTGGGGCAGCACACGGCTCAGGTGCTGCAGGATGTGTTGGGGTTGGGCTCGGCGAGTGTGAAGGCTTTAAAAGAAGCGGGAGTTATCTAGCGGTGCTCCTATATATAGAGGGCGTTTTTGGTGGTTTTTTAATCAATTTCGGTAAGTTGATAGGAAAACCAAATTAAGTGTTGACGGCAGATTCTGGAAGTCTATAATTCGCCCCACTTCCGGCGCAGTCGAAACGTAAAACTCCTTGGTAAACAAAGAGTTATGCAGGGTTAGACGGCGAATTGCTTCAGTTCATCGAAGCCCAGAAGGAGTTGATAGAGTCGTGTTGTTTGGCGCTATTAACGATTCGATCTTCTCGGTCGAAAGCGGAGAAAAAGAGGTGTTGACAGCAGCGTGTAACGCTGTAGA
>NZ_JAAUVM010000027.1:0-73903 GCF_012030485.1 Pseudomonas sp. B14(2022) | reverse complement strand
GTGCGACGATTCAAGTCGAATCGTCGCACCGCCCCTCCCACATTTGGACCTACGGCGTCCTACAAATTGTACTTAGTTCCAGCCCGCCCGATCCATCAGGCGAATGGCTTCAGCCTGGCGCTTGCCCGCCACTTCCACCGGCAATGTATCCGCCACAAATTTACCCCAGGTCGCCACTTCAGCCGACGGCGGTACCGCCGGGTTGGCCGGGAACTCCTGGTTCACATCGGCAAAGATCTTCTGCGCCTCAGGCGTGGTCATCCACTCCACCAGCGCCTTGGCGGCTTCCGGGTGTGGCGCGTGCTTGGTCAAGCCGATGCCCGACAGGTTCACATGCACGCCACGGTCGCCCTGGTTCGGCCAGAACAGCTTCACCGCCAGGTCCGGCTTCTGTTTGTGCAGGCGGCCGTAGTAGTAGGTGTTGACGATACCCACGTCGCACTGCCCGGCGTTGATCGCCTCCAGCACCGCGATGTCATCGGAGAACACGTCGGTGGACAGGTTATTCACCCACCCCTTGACGATTTCTTCGGTCTTGGCCGCACCGTGGGTTTCGATCAGGGTGGCGGTCAGCGATTGGTTGTAGACCTTTTTCGCCGTGCGCAGGCACAGGCGGCCTTCCCACTGTTTGTCGGCCAGGGCTTCGTAGGTGGTCAGGTCACCCGGTTTGACCCGGTCGGTGGAATACGCGATGGTCCGCGCACGCAGGCTCAAGCCGGTCCAGGCGTGAGCCGAAGAGCGGTACTGCAGGGGAATGTTCTTGTCGATCACCGGGGAGGTGAAGGGTTGCAGGATGCCCATTTGCTCGGCCTGCCAGAGGTTGCCGGCATCCACGGTGAGCAGCAGGTCGGCGGTGGCGTTTTCGCCCTCGGCCTTGATGCGCTGCATCAGCGGGGCTTCCTTGTCGGTGATGAACTTCACCTGTACACCGGTCTTTTGGGTGTAGGCGTCGAACACCGGCTTGATCAGTTCGTCGATGCGCGAGGAGTAGACCACCACTTCGTCGGCGGCCTGCACGGTGGTGCTGCCGATCAGGGTGAGTGCCAGGGCAGTCAGGAGGCGCTTGGGTGCCAACATGGGTGCGGTCTCTCATTTGCAAAGTAGGCGCAAATGATAGGGACTCACATTTGGTAACGCTCGACTGAGGCGTTACCAAATGTTGCGCGGACCTGTCAGGGCTTGGCCAGCTCCGGCAGATCCCCGGTCAACCCGAGGGCCTGGCGCACAAACACGGCCTTGGCTTCGGGCATCTGGTCGACCATCTTCAACCCGGCATTACGCAACCAGCGCAGCGGCAGTTGATCGGCCTGGAACAAGCGCTCAAAGCCTTCCATCGCCGCCATCAGGGCCAGGTTATGCGGCATGCGTCGGCGCTCGTAACGGCTGAGCACTTTCACATCGGCCAGGCGTTCACCGCGTTCGGTGGCCGACAACAACACTTCGGCCAGCACCGCCGCATCGAGGAACCCCAGGTTGACGCCCTGCCCGGCCAATGGGTGGATGACGTGGGCCGCGTCGCCGATCAACGCCAGGCCCTCGGCCACATAGCGTTTGGCGTGGCGCTGGCGCAAAGGCACGCAAACGCGCGGATCGGCGCTGATCACGCTGCCAAGGCGCCCTTCAAAGGCGCGCTCCAGCTCACGGCAGAAGCCTTCATCATCCAATGCCATCAGGCGTTCGGATTCAGCCGGCGTAGTCGACCAGACGATCGAGCACCAATCCTCCTGCCCGTCCCGCACCAGCGGCAAAAACGCCAGCGGGCCGGTGTCGGTAAAGCGTTGCCAGGCCGTGCGCTGGTGCGGCTGGCTGCTGCGCACGCTGGTAACGATGGCGTTATGCAGGTAGTCCCATTCACGGGTCGCGGTGCCGGTCAGGCGGCGCACGGCGGAGTTGGCACCATCGGCGGCCACCACCAGCGGCGCGCGCAATGTGCGGCCATCGGCCAGGGTCAGCAGCCAGTCATCGCCGGAGCGACGCATCTGCTCCAGGCGCGCATTCGCCAGCAGGCCCAGGTCGCAGTCGTGCAGACGGTCGAGCAAGGCATCCTGGACCACACGGTTCTCGACGATATGCCCGAGCACTTCGGCATGCACACTGGCCGCCGAAAAGTGGATCTGCCCGGTGCCGCTGCCGTCCCACACCTGCATCTCGCCGTAAGGGCTGGCGCGTCGTTCAACGATGCCATCCCACACACCGAGGCGCTCGAGGATGCGCTGGCTGGCAGCCGACAAAGCGCTTACACGCGGTTCGAAGGCCGCCTCGCGGTCGAAGGGTTTGACGCTCAGCGGGCTACCGTCCAGCAGCAGCACCTGCAGGCCACTGCCCTGCAACGCCAGCGCCAGGGCGCTTCCGACCATTCCGGCCCCGACAATCAGCACATCTGCGCGCATGTCCATGCTTTAAGCCTGTCTCGCTGGCGGCTTGCGCCGCACGTAAAAGGATTGATAAGTCTCACGCATCGGGACGGGTACCCAGGCCCATGGCCTGACGGGCGAACCAACGCTTGGCCGGCGGCAACAAATCCAGGCCCAGCAGGCCCATATTGCGGCCCAGGGCGACCAGCGGTTGCACGCTGCCAAACAGTCGCGTGACCTGGTCGGAGAAACCCACGGTCAACTTCTGATCCATGCGCTGGCGCTCGCGATAAGCCTGCAACGTCGCCAGGTCACCCGGCACCGCCGGCCCGGCCAGCAAGGCCTCGGCCAAGGCATGTGCATCACGCAGGGACAGGTTGAACCCCTGCCCGGCAATCGGGTGCAGGCTGTGGGCGGCATTGCCGAGGATCGCCAGGTGCGAGCGCACTTGTTCTTCGGCTTCCACCAGGGTCAACGGATACAAATGACGGGCGCCCACTTGCTTGAGGGTGCCCAGGCGGTAGCCGAACACGCCCTGCAATTCACTCAAGAAGCTACGTTCATCAAGATTGGCCAGGCGCTGTGCGTCCATGCCGATACGGGTCCACACCAGCGCGCAGCGGTTGTCCGGCAGCGGCAGCAGGGCCATCGGGCCTTCATCGGTGAAACGTTCGAACGCTTCGCCGTTGTGGGCCTCGCTCGGGGTGATGTTGGCGATCAGCGCGCTTTGGTTGTACGGGCGGGTTTTCACGCCAATGCCCAGTTGCTCGCGCAGGCCGGAACGGCCGCCGTCGGCCAGCACAGCAAGGTCGCATTCCAGCACGGTTTCATCGTTGAGGGTCAGGCGGTAGCCATCGGGCAGCGGCTCCATGCGCGTGACTTCCGCCGGGCAACGCCAGCTCACCACGTCCTTGTCCAGGCCTTGCCACAGGCATTGGCCAAGCCAGGCGTTTTCCACCACGTAACCGAGGGCCGGCACGCCCTCTTCCATGGCGGACAACCGCGCGGTGGAGAAGCGCCCACGGTCCGACACATGGATCTGCTTGATCGGTTCGGCGCGGCGCGAGATTTGTTGCCACAGGCCCAGGCGCTGATAAATCTGCCGGGCGCCGTAGGACAGCGCCGAAGACCGCGCATCGTAGCTCGGCTGGTAGCTGTCGCCGGGCGCGAAGGGCTCGATCAGCACGATTTTCCAGCCACGCGCCTTGGCCCCGGCCTGCAACGCCAGCGCCAGGCTCGCGCCCACCAGGCCGCCGCCGATAATTGCCAGGTTGACCCGACTCATCGAGCAGCCGCCATCAGGGCTTCGATTTCGGCGACGCCCTTGGGGGCGCCGCCGGTCAGAATTTCACAGCCTTGCTTGGTCACCACTACGTCGTCCTCGATGCGTACGCCAATGCCACGCCATTTTTTCGCGACGGCCTGGTTATCCGGCGAGATATAAATGCCCGGTTCCACGGTCAATGCCATGCCAACTTCCAACACACGCCATTCGCCGCCCACCTTGTACTCGCCCACGTCATGCACATCCATCCCCAGCCAATGGCCGGCGCGGTGCATATAGAAGGGTTTGTAGGCTTCACTGGCGATCAGTTCATCGACGTCACCCTTCAGCAACCCCAGCTTCACCAGCCCGGCGGTGATGACCCGCACTGTCGCCTCATGGGCCTGATTCCAATGTTTGTTCGGCGCGATCTCGGCAAAGGCCGCCTCCTGGGAAGCCAGCACGATTTCATAGATCGCCTTCTGCTCCGCTGAAAACTTGCCGTTGACCGGCCAGGTGCGCGTGATGTCGCTGGCGTAGCAGTCGATTTCGCAACCGGCATCGATCAGCACCAGGTCGCCGTCCTTGAGCACGGCGTCATTCTGCTGGTAATGCAGGATGCAGCTGTTGCGCCCGGTGGCGACGATAGAGCCATAGGCCGGCATCTTCGCGCCGCCCTTGCGGAATTCGTAGTCCAGCTCGGCTTCCAGGCTGAACTCATGCAAGCCGGCGCGGCTGGCCTGCATCGCCTTCACATGGGCCGCGCAGGAAATTCGCGCAGCCTCGCGCATCACCTTCACTTCCGCCGCCGATTTATACAGGCGCATGTCGTGGAGCAGATGATCCAGGGCAACAAATTCGTTCGGTGGCTGGGCGCCAAGGTGCGCTTTAGAGCGGATGACGTTGATCCACTCCATCAAGTGCCGATCGAATTCGGCGTTACTGCCCATGGCTGAATACACCCGATCGCGGCCTTCGATCAGGCCGGGCAGAATGTCGTCGATATCGGTGATGGGGAAGGCATCGTCGGCGCCGTATTCGCGAATCGCGCCTTCGGTACCGGCGCGCAGGCCGTCCCACAATTCGCGTTCGGCGTTGCGCTCGCGGCAGAACAACACGTACTCGCCATGCTGGCGACCGGGCATCAGCACGATCACCGCTTCCGGTTCGGGGAAACCGCTCAGGTACTGGAAGTCGCTGTCCTGACGATAGACGTGCTCCACATCGCGATTGCGGATGGCCACGGCGGCGGCCGGCAGGATCGCGATGCTGTTGGGTTCCATCTGCGCCATGAGCGCCCTGCGGCGCCGGGTGTATTCCGCTTTGGGGATATGGATCATGGGCAGATGGGCTTCCTTTCTCTTTTAATGCAGCGAAGGCTTGGGGGCAGCAGGCTCAGCGGACTTTTTGGTCTCGGTGAACAGCAACAGCGGCGCGACGCGCAGGTATTCCATGACTTCCATGTAGTCGCCTTCACCGTCTTCGGACTCTTCCAGGGCATCTTGCACCTGGGAGATGGCCGCCAGGTCCTGCAGCACTTCCTTGGCGTCGGTACTCAACTCGAGGCCGCCGGCGTTCACGCCAAAACCGTGGAGGAAACCCTGGCACCACTGGCCCAGCGCGGCGGCGCGTTCGGTGAGCGGCGCGTCGTCGGTCGGCAGCAGCAGGACCACGGTGACGTCATCACCGGTCAGTTCGCCCTTGACCATCTCTTGCAGGCCGATCAGCGCGTTACGCACGTTGTCGGTCGGTTCGGTTTCCAGCAGTTCGGCCACATCGGCCAGCCAATTGTCGGCATCAAAGCCAACGCCGGTGCAACTGCGGCCGAGCAACACGCCGTGCAGTTCGGCAGGCGAGCAAGGATGACCGCTGGTGCTCAGCAGTTTGGAAAAAGCATCGTACGGGGAGTTCTGAATGGGCATGGTGAGCTAGGCGCCAGACGGCGCAATGTCTAGAATGGAGCGCTGTATCCTAGCACCGGCAGACGTACCAAGACTATCGAGGGCGTCAGATCGTTTATCCTGCAGTTGCCATTCATCAGACAAATCCAGTGGAACCCAATGGAAGACACCGACCTGCAAGCGCTGATGGCCAGACTCGAACTGCTAATTACTCGGGTCGAGCAACTTAAGAGTCAAAACGGACTCCTATTAGCTCAGGAAAAGACCTGGCGCGAGGAACGCGCTCACCTCATTGAAAAAAACGAAATCGCCCGGCGTAAGGTCGAATCGATGATTTCGCGCCTGAAGGCCCTGGAGCAAGACTCATGAGTTCAAGCAATAGCGTCACCGTGCAGATCCTCGACAAAGAATATTCGATCATCTGCCCCCAGGAAGAGCGCAACAACCTGGTGAGCGCCGCCCGCTACCTGGATGGCAAGATGCGTGAAATCCGCAGCAGCGGCAAAGTCATCGGTGCCGACCGCATTGCCGTGATGGCCGCGTTGAACATTACCCACGACCTGCTGCATAAGCAGGAGCGCCCTGACGTGCAGGCCAGCGGCTCGACGCGCGAACAGGTGCGTGACCTGCTCGAACGTGTGGATCTGGTACTTTCCAGCGATTCGGAAGCTCCCAAAGGCTGATTGCTGCGACTGTTTAAGGTATACTCGCCCCACTCCCTGGCGTGCTTGCCAGTCGGCGATGTCCCGGAGCCGATTCGCACTACCCTGGAAGTTGCACGTTGGGCTGGTGTGCATGTCCGCTAGACGGAAAGCCTTAAAGCCTACTGCTTCTTCCACCTTGAACTTTCGGGTTCAAGGGCTGAGTCGACAGCGGCGCTGTCGGGGAGCCTGAATACCAAACTCAATGCCAGTCTCCATGACTGGCATTGTTTTATGAGCTGAAATCATGACCGAACCTGCGCCGCCTTCCCGTCCGCAACTTCGACGCATGTTGCGCAACGCCCGCCGTGCCCTCACGCCGAGCCAGCAGCGCCAGGCTGCCCACGGCCTGTATCGGCAACTGGCGCAGCACCCGCTGTTTCGCCGGGCCAAACATATTTCCTTATATCTACCGACGGACGGTGAAATCGATCCGCGCCTGCTGCTGCGTGCGGCTCAGCGCCGGGGCAAGGCCACCTATCTGCCGGTGCTCAGCGCCTGGCCCCGGACCAAGATGGTGTTCCAACGCGTGCGACCGGGGGAAAAGCTGCGGCCCAACCGGTTTCGCATTCTTGAGCCGCAGGTAAATATCAGCCGGCAACGCGAGGTGTGGGCGCTGGACCTGGTGTTCTTGCCATTGGTGGGGTTCGACGAAACAGGCGGACGCCTGGGCATGGGCGGCGGCTTCTATGATCGCAGCCTCGCTTACCTGTCCCGCCGCCAGCGTTGGCGCAAGCCGACGCTACTGGGCCTGGCCCATGAATGTCAGAAAGTCGAACGACTGGTGCAGGCGAGCTGGGATGTGCCGTTGGCTGGCACAGTGACTGACAAGGGATGGTATATCGCACAGACGCCACTGGGATCAGCGGCGTCTTGAAGAAGGGTTAACGCTTGAACGGTTGCTGCTGCTGTTGAGCAAGCTCAACGGGCGCATCGGTCTTGTTCGACCACAAGCTTTGCGCATACCCGGTGGTCACGACGCCCAGACCAAACAAAATCACCAATATCCATAGTAAATCCGGTTTACGTTGCATCGATTGCCCCCCTTCAGGCACCTCGTACACGATGTTAACAACGTTCCACAGTAGTCCGTTGCAGCTGTGTCAAGCTTAAAACCCGCGCATTCTGCGGTAACGTGAACCAACACGCAAACCTTGGCGCCAACCGACTGTCGGTTTGTCATCAAATTGCCTGACAACTTGCCCAACGCCTTTTTCAGGAGTCCAAAAATGGCCTACTGGCTGATGAAATCCGAACCCGATGAACTCTCCATCAAAGGCCTGGAAAAGCTCGGCGAAGCGCGCTGGGACGGGGTGCGCAACTATCAGGCGCGCAACTTCCTGCGGGCGATGGCGGTGGGTGACCAATTTTTCTTCTACCACTCCAGTTGCCCCGAGCCGGGCATTGCCGGCATCGGCAAAATCATCGAGGCCGCCTACCCGGACCCTACCGCGCTGGAGCCGGACAGCCACTACTTCGACGCCAAGGCCACCCCGGAGAAAAACCCGTGGAGCGCGATCAACGTCGCGCACATCCAGACCTTTCCCAAGGTGCTGGGCCTGGGCTACCTGAAACAGCAAACCGCCCTCGCCGAATGGCCCCTGGTACAAAAAGGCAGTCGCTTGTCCGTGATGCCGGTCACCGCAGAACAATGGGCGGCGGTGCTGGCACTGCACTGACGAGAACCCTGCGGTCACGTTCCCGGCGCATGCATCTGCGCCTGAACAGGGTTAGGCTTGCGCTTCATTTGACCGGCATCAACGCCCCCTCGGGCTGCCTCGGTCAAACTAGGAAGCTAACGCTGCAGGATGCCCCCATGTCGATCACGCCACGCTCCTCCCACCTGTTTGCCGTTTTGTTGATTGCCTTGCTGCTCGCCGCCGGCGGCTTCGGTTACTGGAAGTCCACCCAGGACCGCCTGCCCGAAGGCTTGGGCATGGGCAACGGCCGCCTGGAATCCACCGAAGTACAGATCGCCGCCAAAATCCCCGGACGGCTGGCCGAGGTGCGGGTGGATGAAGGCGACAAGGTGCTCAAGGGCCAACTGCTGGCACGCATGGACACCCGCACCCTGGAAGCCCAGCGCGCCCAGGCCGAAGCCGAAGTGCTGCGCGCCAAGGAAAACTTCGCTGCCGCCGAGGCCAACGTGCAGTTGCGCCAAAGCGAGCAACTGCTGGCCAACCAGGAACTCAAGCGCACCCAGGAGCTGTACAAGCGCGGCTTTGCCAGCAGCCAGTTGATCGACCAGCAGCAGGCGCGCCAGAACACCGGCAACGCCGCCGTGATCGCCGCGCAAGCCCAGGTCAATTCGGTAAAGGCCGCCATCGGTGCCGCCCAGGCCCAGGTCGCCCAGCTGACCAGCGAAATCGACGACAGCAGCCTGCGCGCGCCCATCGACGGCATTATCCAACTGCGCCTGGCCGAGCCCGGCGAGGTCCTCGGTGCCGGCGGACGTGTGCTGTTGCTGATCGACCCCGAGGATCAGTACATGAACCTCTACCTGCCCGCCTCCGTCACCGGTCGCCTGACGGTTGGCAGTGACGCACGCATCCTGCTCGATGCCCTGCCCCAGCAACCGCTGCCGGCCAAGATCAGCTTTGTTGCCGCCAAGTCGCAGTTCACCCCCAAGGAAGTGGAAACCCGCGACGAACGCCAGAAACTGGTGTTTCGCGTCAAGCTACGCTTGACCCAACCCAGCGCCGTGCCCCAGGCCAAACCGGGCATGCCCGGCGCCGGCTACGTGCGCATGGCTGACATAGACTGGCCGGCCAACCTGCAATGACCGGCCTGGCGCTGCACGCCACCGCCATCAACCACCGTTACGGCAAGCAGCAGGCCTTGATCGACATCGCCTTCAGCCTGCCCACCGGCACGCGCTGCGGGCTGATCGGCCCGGATGGGGCGGGCAAGTCGAGCCTGTTGGGGTTGATCGCCGGGGTTAAAAAGCTCCAGGACGGCCAACTGGAGGTGCTCGGCGGCTCCATCCAGGACCGTCGCCATCGCAACAGCCTGTACCCACGCATCGCCTTCATGCCCCAGGGCCTGGGCGGCAACCTGTATCCCGAACTGTCCATCAGCGAAAACATCCGCTTCTTTGCCACGCTGTTCGGCCTGTCCAAAGCCGACTGCGACCAGCGCATGCACAACCTGCTGCTGGCCACCGACCTCGCGCGCTTCGCCGAGCGCCCGGCCGGCAAGCTCTCCGGTGGCATGAAGCAGAAGCTCGGCCTCTGCTGTGCGCTGATCCACGACCCGGACCTGTTGATCCTCGACGAGCCCACCACCGGCGTCGACCCGCTGTCGCGGCGGCGCTTCTGGGAACTGGTCGAGACCGTACGCAATGAGCGCCCGCAACTGACGCTGCTGGTAGCCACGGCCTATATGGAGGAAGCCGAGCAATTCGAACATTGCCTGATGCTCGACCGTGGCAAGCTGATCGCCGACGGGCTCAGCAGCGAACTGGCGGCAGCGACCCCCAGCGGCAAACTGGATGAGGCCTTCACCCACTTCCAGGGCGACAGCGCCCATGACAACCAGCCACTGGTGATCCCGCCAAGGGAAAACGCCAACACCGATATCGCCATCGAAGCCCACGACCTGACGCTGCGCTTCGGGGACTTCACGGCAGTGAACAAGGTCAGCTTTGCCATCGGCCGTGGCGAGATCTTCGGCTTCCTCGGCTCCAACGGTTGCGGCAAGACCACCACCATGAAAGTCCTCACCGGGCTGATGCCGGCCACTGAAGGCAGCGCCACGCTGCTGGGCAACCCGGTGAACGCCAAGGACCTGGCCACCCGCAAGCGCGTAGGGTTCATGTCGCAAAGCTTCTCGCTGTATGGCGAACTCAGCGTGCGCCAGAACCTGGTGTTGCACGCGCAACTGTTCGATTTGCCCAAGGCCGACAGCGGCCCGCGCATCGATGAGCTGATCCAGCGCTTCGACCTCGGTGAAGTGGCCGAGCAGCCATCCGGGGAGCTGCCCCTCGGCCTGCGCCAACGCTTGTCCTTGGCCGTGGCGGTGCTGCATCGCCCGGAAGTGTTGATCCTCGATGAGCCCACCTCGGGCGTCGACCCGGCGGCGCGGGATGATTTCTGGCGGCTGCTGATCGAGTTGTCCCGCGAACAAGGGGTGACGATCTTCCTGTCCACCCACTTCATGAATGAAGCCCAGCGCTGTGACCGCATCTCTTTGATGCATGCCGGCAAGGTACTGGCCTGCGACACGCCAGACGCACTGCAACGGCAATTCAACGGCGACACCCTGGAAGCCGCGTTCGTCACCTGCCTTGAACAAGCCCAAGGCGATGCCGAACCCGCCACATCCGCCAAAACCGTCAGCGAAACCCATGCGCCACCCATCAGCAAGCGTGGTTTCAGCCTGTCTCGCCTGCTGGCCGTGGCCAGCCGCGAAGGCAAGGAGTTGCTGCGCGACAAAGTGCGCATGGCCTTCGCCCTGCTCGGCGCGATGTTCATGATGGTGATCTTCGGCTACGGCATTTCCCTGGACGTGGAAAACCTCGCCTTTGCCGTCTACGACCAGGACCAGACGCCACAAAGCCGCGCCTATCTGGAGGCCTTCCGCAGCTCGCGCTACTTCGCCGAGCAGGCGCCGATCCAGGACGCCCATGAATTGCACCGACGCCTGCAACGCTCGGAAATCAAACTGGCCCTGGAGATCCCGCCCGGCTTTGGTCGCGATCTCTATGCCGGGCGCCAACCCACCGTGGCCGCGTGGCTCGATGGCGGCATGCCGTTTCGTGCGGAAACCAGCCGCAACTATGTAGAGGCGGTGCACCAAGGCAACCTGCAGCAACTGGCTGAACTGAGCAGCCAACCCCGCAGCAACCAGGCCGCCGCCAAGCTCGAGACTCGTTTTCGCTATAACCAGGACGTGGTCAGCGTGAATGCCATCGGCCCGGGCGTGATGGCACTGATCCTGGCGTTTATCCCGGCGATGCTCACCGCCCTGGGCATCGTGCGCGAGAAAGAGCTGGGCTCGATCACCAACTTCTACGCCACACCCCTGACGCGCCTGGAATTCCTGCTCGGTAAGCAGGCGCCTTACCTGGCCGTGAGCCTGGTCAACCTGGCGGTTCTGGTGGCAATGAATCGCTGGCTGTTCGGTGTGCCGTTCAAGGGCAGCGGCCTGACGCTGGCGTTTGGCGGGCTCCTGTATGTGCTGGCCACCACCAGCATGGGCCTGCTGATTTCCGCGTTTACCCGCACCCAGATCGCGGCGATCCTCGGCACCATGATCATCACCAGCCTGCCAACCATTCAGTTTTCCGGGCTGATCGTGCCGCGCTCGTCCCTGGAAGGCGCCGCCGCCTTGATGGGCGCACTGTTTCCGGCCGGGCACTTTTTGGATATTGCCGTGGGCACCTTCACTAAGGCCCTCGACCTGCGCCAGTTGTGGCCACAATGCCTGGCGCTGTTCGGCTTCTTTATCGGGTTTACCGGGTTGAGCCTGGTCATGCTCAAGAAGCAGGAGGCCTGATGCACAAGCTCGCACACATCTTCCGGCTGGGCATTAAGGAACTCACCAGCCTGCGGCACGACAGCGTCTTGCTGCTGTTTCTGTTCTACGCCTTCACCGTCGCCATCTACATGCCCGCCGCCGGCTCGGTGATCGGCGTGCACAACGCCAGCGTGGCGTTTGTCGATGAAGACCACAGCGCGCTCTCACGGCAAATGGCCGAGGCGCTGCAACCGCCCGAGTTCCAACCACCGGCGCCGTTGGCCTATGACCAGTTGGACAAGGTGATGGACAGCGGCCAGTACACCTTCGTAATCAACGTGCCCGCCAACTTCCAGGCCGACCTGTTGGCCGGTCGCCAGCCTGGCGTGCAGGTGAACGTCGACGCCACGGCGATGAGTCAGGCGTTCATGGGCGCGGGCTATATCGGGCGGATCTTCCAGCGCGAGTTGCTCAACTACAGCGGGCAAACCGATGCCGCAACCCAGGCGCCCGCACTGCTCACGACCCGAGCACTGTTCAACACCAACCTGGAGGGCGGCTGGTTCCTGGCCGTAATCCAGATCGTCAACAACATCACCATCCTGGCCATCGTGCTCACGGGCACCGCGTTGCTGCGAGAGCGCGAGCACGGCACCCTCGACCACCTGCTGGTGCTGCCGCTGACGGCGCTGGAAATCATGCTGGCGAAAATCTGGAGCAACATGCTGGTGGTGGTGCTGTGCACTTGGCTATCGCTGGAGGTGGTGGTCAAAGGGCTGCTCGGCGTACCGCTGGCCGGGTCGCTGGGGTTGTTCCTGTTTGTGACCGCCCTGTATCTGTTTGCCAGTACGGCACTGGGGATCTTCCTCGCCACCCTCGCCCGCTCCACGCCGCAGTTCGGCTTGCTGGCGATCCCGGTGATTATCCCGATGCTGCTCTTGTCAGGCGGCAGCACGCCGCTGGACAGCATGCCCGAGTGGTTGCAATGGGTGATGCAGGGCTCGCCGTCGACGCACTTTGTGAGCCTGAGCGCAGCGATTTTGTTTCGCGACGCAGGCATCGGCGTGGTGTGGCCGGACTTGCTGGCGCTGGCGGGGATTGGGCTGTTGTTTTTTGCAGTGGCGTTGGCGCGGTTCAGGAAGAGTTTGGCGTCTTGAGCGTGATGAGCCCGCTGATTTTGGCGAGCGGGCTTGCCACAACAAGCCCGCTCGACACAGTTACTGGATGATCAGGTTGTTGAACAACAGGTCTTCCACCATGGGCTTGCCAGTCTCGTCGTTCATCACTTGCTGGGTTTGCTTCAGCGCTTCCTGGCGCAGTTTTTCCTTGCCCTCGACAGTGCTCATCGTCTCGTTGGTCTGCTGGGTGAATAGCGCGACCAACTGGTTACGGATCAATGCGTCATTGGCCTTGACCGCTTTGGCGGCTTCCTCGCCGGTCACGCGCAGGGCGATGTCGGCCTTGAACACTTTGAGCTTGGCCGTGCCATCCAGGCCGTAGTTACCCACGAACGGCGGGCTCAGGCTGATATAGCTGACCTTCGGCGGCGCCCCTTCTTTGGCTTCTTCGGCCTGGGCTGCCATCGGCAAGGTCAGGGCCAGCATCAACAGGATCCACGCTTTCACAGTTCATTCCTCACATTCGGTTGCCGGGTAGCATAACGCTAGCAAGGCAGAGCACAAGCTTATGGCGACTTATCAGGGCCGAGCATGCTCGTTGACCCACACGGCTACCCTCCTACACTTATCGGCCACGACACCAAAAGGAATAGCCCGATGAAAGCTGTGCTGTGCAAAGCCTTCGGCCCCGCCGAAACCCTGGTGCTGGAAGAGATCGCCAGCCCGGCGATCAAGAAAAACGAAATCCTGCTGGATGTGCATGCCGCCGGGGTCAACTTCCCCGACACCCTGATCATCGAGGGTAAATACCAGTTCGAGCCGCCCTTCCCGTTCTCGCCGGGTGGCGAGGCATCGGGCGTGGTCAGCGAAGTCGGGGAAAAGGTCAGCCACTTGAAAGTCGGCGACCGGGTCATGGCGCTCACCGGCTGGGGCAGCTTTGCCGAGCAGGTCGCGGTGCCGGGCTACAACGTGCTGCCGATCCCGCCGAGCATGGACTTCAACACCGCCGCCGCCTTCAGCATGACCTACGGCACCTCAATGCACGCGCTGAAACAACGCGCCAACCTGCAACCCGGCGAAACCCTGCTGGTCCTCGGCGCTTCCGGCGGCGTGGGCCTGGCCGCCGTGGAAATCGGCAAGGCCATGGGCGCACGGGTGATCGCCGCCGCGAGCAGCGCCGACAAACTCGCCGTGGCCAAGGCCGCCGGCGCCGATGAACTGATCAACTACAGCGAAGCCAGCCTCAAGGACGAGATCAAGCGCCTGACTGACGGTAACGGCGCCGATGTGATCTACGACCCGGTAGGCGGCGACCTGTTTGACCAGGCCATCCGCGCCATCGCCTGGAATGGCCGCCTGCTGGTGGTGGGTTTTGCCAGCGGGCGCATCCCGGAGCTGCCGGTGAACCTGGCGCTGCTCAAGGGCGCGGCGGTGGTCGGGGTGTTCTGGGGTTCATTTGCCCAGCGCCAGCCGCAGGACAACGCGGCGAACTTCCAGCAACTGTTCACTTGGTACGGTGAGGGCAAGCTCAAGCCATTGGTGTCGCAGGTCTATCCGCTGGAACAGGCCGCCCAGGCAATCAATGACCTCGGCCAGCGCAAGGCGGTGGGCAAGGTGGTCGTTCGAACCCGCTGACCGACCTGAAATGCAATCAAATGTGGGAGGGGGCTTGCCCCCGATGGCAGTGGGTCAGCTACAGATAAGCTGGCTGACCTACCGCTATCGGGGGCAAGCCCCCTCCCACATTTGTTCTCCATTGGTCTGAGAAACGCTAAGCGACCACTATTTATCTATTAGCGACATGTTCGTAAGAGAACACGCGCTTGCTCTCATTTCCTTTGTTTGCGCATAAGAGGCAATGCTATTTTCGGTAACGAAACTGTAACATTCGCATCCGCAGTCAAAACAAGAAATCTGGAGCTCTTGAATGTTTGCTTTCTTTCGTCCTGCCGCGCACCAGGCGCCCCTGCCTGAAGAAAAAATCGACAGTACCTATCGACGACTGCGCTGGCAGATCTTCGCCGGTATTTTCTTCGGTTATGCCGGGTACTACCTGCTGCGCAAAAACTTCTCCCTGGCCATGCCCTACCTGATCGACGAGGGTTACACCCGAGGTGAACTGGGCCTCGCGATGTCGGCCATCGCAATTGCCTACGGCCTGTCCAAGTTCCTCATGGGCCTGGTGTCCGACCGCTCCAACCCGCGCTACTTCCTGCCCTTCGGCCTGCTGGTATCGGCGGGGGTGATGTTCATTTTCGGTTTCGCACCTTGGGCGACGTCCAGCGTGACCATGATGTTCATTTTGCTGTTCATCAACGGCTGGGCCCAGGGCATGGGCTGGCCACCCAGTGGCCGGACCATGGTGCACTGGTGGTCGCAGAAAGAACGCGGCGGCGTGGTGTCGGTGTGGAACGTGGCGCACAACGTTGGCGGTGGCCTGATCGGCCCGCTGTTCCTGCTGGGGATGGCCTGGTTCAACGACTGGCATGCCGCCTTCTACGTGCCGGCCACGGTGGCCTTGGCGGTGGCGGCGTTTGCCTTCATCACCATGCGCGACACTCCGCAATCGGTGGGCCTGCCACCGATTGAGAAATACAAGAACGACTACCCGGAAGGCTACGACGCCAGCCACGAAGACGAATTCAGCGCCAAGGAAATCTTCGTCAAGTACGTGCTGCGCAACAAAATGCTCTGGTACATCGCCTTCGCCAACGTGTTCGTCTACCTGCTGCGCTACGGCGTACTGGACTGGGCGCCGACCTACCTCAAGGAAGCCAAGCACTTCACGGTGGATAAATCGTCCTGGGCGTACTTCTTCTACGAATGGGCAGGTATTCCGGGCACGCTGCTGTGTGGCTGGATGTCGGACAAGATCTTCCGTGGCAACCGTGGCCTGACCGGCATCGTGTTCATGGCGCTGGTGACCGTGGCGACCCTGGTGTACTGGCTCAACCCGCCGGGTAACCCGATGGTCGATATGATCGCGCTGTTCTCGATCGGCTTTTTGATCTACGGCCCGGTGATGTTGATCGGCCTGCAGGCGCTGGAACTGGCACCGAAGAAAGCCGCCGGTACGGCTGCGGGCTTCACCGGTCTGTTCGGCTACCTGGGCGGTTCGGTGGCAGCCAGTGCGGCCATGGGCTACACCGTGGACCATTTTGGCTGGGACGGTGGTTTCGTGCTACTGATCGGTGCGTGCCTGCTGGCCATCGCGTTCCTGATCCCAACACTGTGGCACACCAACAGCGTCAGCTCGGCACGTTAATCGCCTGAGCAATCCTTGGCACAACGCTTGAGCCGCGCCTCCAGATTCTTGTCTGGCATGGCGTGGCTACGCAGGGCGTTGACGGTCTGCTCGACATAATCGCGAGTGGTGCCGTAACGCCCGCAAGCGCTTTGCAACACATGGTTCAGCACGATATCGGGCAAGTTGCCGGCGTAGCTGGGCAAGTGCCGCTCCAACACAAACCCCAACGCCTGCACCTGACTGCCATCTTCAAGACGGCAACTGAGCCAGTGCGGCCGGTACGAGGGGTAAGGCATCTCGCGCTGCCACAAGGCGTAAAGCGAGGCCTCCAGTTGATCTTCCGGCAAGCGATAGGCGAACCCGCTGCACGAACCTCCGCGATCCAGGCCAAAGACCAGCCCCGGCAATTCCGGCGTACCCCGATGCTCATGGGACCACAGGTACAAGCCGCGGTGATAACCGTGCACCCGTGCCCGCACCCGTTCGGTCGACGAGCATTCCGGGCGCCAGATCAGCGAACCATACGCAAATAGCCAGACCGGCCCACCCTTGTGCCGGCCCATGGTGGCCTGCATCGAGCTCATTAACTGTTCGTGAGTGAGTTGCGGCCCAAGATCGAGCCGCGGAGGGTAAGCCAATTGCAAAAGATCGGATTCAATGGCGGTCATGGCGAAAAGCGGTGCGCCTCCTGTGTGTTACCAGTTGTAAGCAACTTTACCGTAATAAAACGCGCCGCTGTAACCGTACGGCGAAAAAGTGCTATGGCGGTTGCCGCCACTGCTTTGGCGGCGCAGTCCCGTTCATCAGGATTGAAGGGGACAATCCCACTACTTTCAGCCCAGGTTCAGCCTGGGAACACGTCACGCCGTCAAACTGGCGCGCACATCACGACCCACCTAGCCGCCCATCAAACCGACTATTGAGGTCGCACCCATGAAGAAAATTCGACTGCCGGGCCTGCTGTTCCTGGCACAAGCCACCACCGCACTGGCTGGCGAAACGCTGCCCGCCGACGACGACAAAGGCTTCTGGTACGCGCAGACCAGCGTCTATACCCGGCACTTCGCGCCGGACAAAGACCACAACAACAACCAGGACCTGATCGGCCTGGAGCGCAATGAGGCATCAGGATTGGTGTATGGCGGGGCGACGTTTCGCAACTCGTTCAGCCAGCGCTCGTACTACGCCTACGCAGGCAAGCGCTATGACATGGCCGACTCTGCGGTGTACCTGAAGGTCACAGGCGGGGCGATCCAGGGCTATCGCGGCAAATACCGCGACAAGATCCCCCTCAACCGTTTCGGCGTGGCGCCGGTGATCATTCCGTCGGTAGGCACCCATTACGGGCCGGTGGCAGCGGAGTTGGTGCTGCTGGGGTTCAATGCGGCGATGGTGACGACCGGGGTACGATTCTGAGCGGGCGCAAGCCCCCTTCCAAAGCTCGGTTTCGTCAGGGCCGCGGCGCGTAGGCGAATACGTCGGCGCGCATCTGGTGCGCATCCATGCCGGCGTCGACCAACGCATCCAGCGTGCCGTAGATCATCGCCGGTGAACCGCTGGCGTAGACATGCACCGCCTTGAGGTCGGCAATGTCTTCGCACACCGCTTCATGCAGCAGGCCGCAGCGCCCCTCCCAACCACACAGGTCGCTGACCACCTTGTGCAGGAACAGGTTGGGCAGTTGCAGCCATTGGTCCCAGTGCTCGATCTCGTAGAAATCTTCCGGGCGACGCACACCCCAGTACAGGTGCACCGGATGCTTGAAGCCGGAAGCGCGGCAATGCTCGATCAGGCTGTGCATCTGCGCCATGCCGGTACCGGCGGCGATCAGCACCAATGGCCCGTCCGGCAGCTCGGCCAGGTGGGTGTCGCCAAAAGGCAGCTCGATGCGCGCCATCTGGTTGCGCTGCAATTGCTCCAGCAAGTTGCGCGCGCTGTCCTCGCGGGCCAGTACATGCAGTTCCAGCTCGCGACCGGCATGGGGCGCCGACGCCAGGGAAAATGCCGACTTCTCGCCATTCTCCCGCTCGATCATCAGGTATTGCCCGGCGTGGTAACGCACCGCCTTGCCGGCCGGGGCCCGCAGACGCACGCGCCACACGTCGCCACCTACTTCCACGCACTCACTCAATTGGCACGACAACTTGCGCAACGGCAACTCTCCCGGCGCCAGCACGCCATCCCACAACACAATGCAATCTTCCAGCGGCTCGGCGATGCAGGTGTAGAACTCACCATGGTCGCGCACTTCGCCGGCTTGCTGCACCCGGCCTTCCACCAGCAGTGCGGCGCACACGTGGCACACGCCATTGCGACACGCCTGGGGGCACTCGTAGCCCAGGCGGCGCGCGCCTTCGAGGATTCGCTCGCCGGGTTCCAGCTCCAGCACGGCGCCGGAAGGTTGCAGGGTTACACGCATCAATCTATTCCCAATTCTTTCCAGATCGCATCGACACGTGCCGTGACGGCCTCATCCTTGACGATCACCCGGCCCCACTCGCGGGTCGTTTCACCCGGCCATTTGTGGGTAGCGTCCAGGCCCATCTTCGAGCCCAGGCCCGACACCGGCGACGCGAAGTCGAGGTAGTCGATCGGTGTGTTGTCGATCATCACCGTGTCACGCTTGGGGTCCATGCGCGTGGTGATGGCCCAGATCACATCGTTCCAGTCCCGGGCGTTGATGTCGTCGTCGGTGACGATAACGAACTTGGTGTACATGAACTGTCGCAAAAACGACCACACACCCAGCATTACCCGCTTGGCATGGCCCGGGTACGACTTCTTCATCGTCACGATGGCCATGCGATACGAGCAGCCTTCCGGCGGCAGGTAGAAGTCGGTGATCTCCGGGAATTGCTTCTGCAGGATCGGCACGAACACTTCGTTCAGCGCCACACCCAGAATCGCCGGCTCATCTGGCGGACGGCCGGTGTAGGTGCTGTGGTAGATCGGCTTGATCCGATGGGTGATGCGCTCGACGGTGAACACCGGAAAGCTGTCGACTTCGTTGTAATAGCCGGTGTGGTCGCCGTACGGGCCTTCATCGGCCATCTCGCCTGGATGAATCACGCCTTCGAGGATGATTTCAGCGGTGGCCGGTACTTGCAGGTCGTTGCCACGGCACTTCACCAGCTCGGTGCGGTTGCCACGTAACAGGCCGGCGAAGGCATACTCGGACAGGCTGTCGGGTACAGGGGTCACGGCGCCGAGGATGGTCGCCGGGTCGGCGCCCAGGGCCACGGAGACCGGGAACGGCTTGCCGGGATGCTTCTCGCACCACTCACGGAAGTCCAAGGCACCGCCACGGTGGCTCAGCCAACGCATGATCACCTTGTTGCGGCCGATCACTTGCTGGCGGTAGATACCGAGGTTCTGGCGGTCTTTGTTCGGGCCCTTGGTGACGGTCAGGCCCCAGGTGATCAGCGGGCCGACATCGCCGGGCCAGCAGGTTTGCACGGGGAGCATGGCTAGATCGACGTCATCCCCTTCGATGACCACTTCCTGGCATACCGCGTCCTTGACCACCTTGGGTGCCATGGCAATGATCTTGCGGAAGATCGGCAGCTTCGACCAGGCATCCTTAAGGCCCTTGGGCGGCTCGGGTTCCTTGAGGAACGCCAGCAGCTTGCCGATCTCGCGCAATTCGCTGACCGCCTCGGCGCCCATGCCAAAGGCCACACGCTCGGGGGTACCGAACAGGTTGCCGAGCACCGGAATATCAAAACCGGTGGGGTTCTCGAACAGCAGCGCCGGCCCCTTGTTACGCAAGGTGCGGTCGCAAATCTCAGTCATTTCCAGCACCGGGGAAATCGGCATCTGGATACGTTTCAACTCTCCGCGCTGCTCAAGTTGCTGCACGAAATCCCGAAGATCCTTGAATTTCATTAACCATGCCACCCGTAAAATAGGCGTACATCCTACCTGCTCTGAGGGCTGCTGGCAGCTTATCGCGGTGCATTTGGATCGGGAACATGCTTAAAAAACGCGCAAAAAAAAATGGCGCCCCCGAGGGCGCCATTCTTTTGGACCTGAAACGTCGTTATTACTTACGTTTCATCGACAGGAAGAACTCGTCGTTGGTCTTGGTGGTTTTCAACTTGTCGATCAGGAACTCGATGGCCGCCACTTCATCCATCGGGTGCAGCAGCTTGCGCAGGATCCACATGCGCTGCAGTTCGTCGTCGGCGGTCAGCAACTCTTCGCGGCGGGTGCCGGAGCGGTTGATGTTGATCGCCGGGAACACGCGTTTTTCCGCGATGCGACGGTCCAGGGGCAGTTCCATGTTGCCGGTACCCTTGAACTCTTCGTAGATCACTTCGTCCATCTTCGAACCGGTTTCAACCAGTGCGGTGGCGATAATGGTCAGCGAGCCGCCTTCTTCGATATTCCGCGCGGCGCCGAAGAAACGCTTCGGTTTCTCCAGGGCGTGGGCATCGACACCACCGGTCAATACCTTGCCGGAGCTCGGGATCACGGTGTTGTAGGCACGGGCCAGACGGGTGATGGAGTCGAGCAGGATCACCACGTCCTTCTTGTGTTCGACCAGGCGCTTGGCCTTCTCGATCACCATTTCGGCAACCTGCACGTGGCGGGTTGGCGGCTCATCGAACGTCGAGGCAACCACTTCGCCACGCACGGTGCGCTGCATTTCGGTTACTTCTTCCGGACGCTCATCGATCAGCAAGACGATCAGGTGAACTTCAGGATTGTTACGTGCGATGTTCGCTGCAATGTTCTGCAGCATGATGGTCTTACCGGCTTTCGGCGGAGCGACGATCAGGCCACGCTGGCCTTTGCCGATCGGGGCGCACAGGTCGATCACGCGACCGGTCAAGTCTTCGGTGGAACCGTTACCGGCTTCCATCTTCATGCGCACGGTCGGGAACAGCGGCGTCAGGTTCTCGAAGAGAATCTTGTTTTTCGCGTTCTCGGGACGATCAAAGTTGATCGTGTCGACCTTGAGCAGGGCGAAGTAACGCTCGCCTTCCTTCGGTGGGCGGATCTTGCCAACGATGGTGTCACCGGTGCGCAAGTTGAAGCGACGGATCTGGCTCGGCGAGACATAGATATCGTCTGGGCCGGCGAGATAGGAGGCGTCTGCAGAGCGGAGGAAGCCGAAGCCGTCCTGGAGAATCTCCAGCACGCCATCACCGGAGATTTCCTCGCCGCTTTTCGCGTGCTTTTTCAGCAGGGAGAAAATCACGTCCTGCTTGCGCGAACGGGCCATATTTTCTATGCCCATTTCTTCGGCCAGTTGGAGCAGGTCGGTAATCGGCTTTTGCTTGAGTTCAGTCAGATTCATATAGGAATGACGTAATCATTTATGGAGGGGGGGAAATTAAGCTTTTGGCTTAATGAGGCCGCGCCGCAGAGAAGGCGACAGGATCGCGTACTAATCGAAAAGGAATGCGTCGGCGACGGCTTGCAGGGGGCAGTGGAGAAACCAGTGCGGGGCCGAATGTACCACCTGAGTTTCGGAGCGTCTAGCCCTGTTTCACGAAAAAGCCCCGCTATTTGCGGGGCTTTTTTGATGACACTCAGATGTTGGCGTCGAGGAAAGCTTGCAGCTGCGACTTCGACAGCGCGCCCACCTTAGTGGCTTCGACGTTGCCGTTCTTGAACAGCATTAGCGTAGGAATACCGCGCACGCCATGCTTGGCCGGGGTTTCCTGATTGTCGTCGATGTTCAGCTTGGCAATGGTCAGCTTGCCTTCATAGGTGGTTGCAATGTCGTCCAGGACCGGAGCGATCATTTTGCAAGGGCCACACCATTCAGCCCAGTAGTCAACCAGCACCGGGCCAGCAGCCTTGAGTACTTCGGCCTCAAAGGTCGCGTCGGTGACGTGCTTGATAAGATCGTTGCTCATGGATGTCTCCGGATTGTAAGCAAAAAAAACGTTGCCCATCATAGCCGCCCTTCCCCCGTTCAGGAAGCCGCCTCTGATTGAGTCTTCCTATGATGGCGCATGAGTTTGGGTATAGCCCAACTCAGGGCGCAACGGGAGTCACGAAGGCAATACCCGTGCGCAACGCCGCATTGCGTACATGCTCCTGCATGGTTTTCTGCGCCGATGCGCTGGCCCGCCGGGCCAGGGCGCGCAGGATTTTGCGATGCTCCTGCCAGGTTTCCATGGCCCGCTCCGGTCGGATGAACGGTAGTTTCTGACTTTCCAGAAACACCTCGGCACTGGCACTCAGGATGCTCACCATCGCCCGGTTACCACTGGCCAACAGGATGCGCTGGTGGAACTCGAAGTCCAGCCGCGCAGCCGCTTCGAAGTCACTGGCCTTGAGCACCTTGCGCATCGCTTCGACGTTGTCTTCCAGGCTGTCCAGCGCATCGATCGTCAGCGTCACAGCCGCCAAACCCGCCGCAAACCCTTCCAGTGCGTAACGCAACTGAAAGATTTCGAGCGGCGTGGCCTGGGCGGCAAAAGGCCAGGCAAAGCCCGGTGCGTCCTCCACCGCCTGCACGAACACACCTTTGCCCGGCTGCACACTGACCACCCCCAAAGCGCTCAAGGACGACAGCGCTTCGCGCAGCGACGCCCGGCTGACGCCCAACTGCACCGCCAGGTCGCGCTGGGACGGCAGTGCATCACCCGGCCCGAAGCCTTGCTCCTTGATCAGTTTGCGGATGGCCTGCAGGGCCGCCTCCGGTACGGCTTGGGCGATGGAATTCATAAAAAACTCAAGATTTGCGTCAACAGAGCGGCTAGTTGTAAAGCTATTCGGGGGCCGCGGCAAGCCACGCCCCAAAGGGGCTCGCGGAGTTTTACCGACGCTCGAAAAGGGTGCGAAAACGCGCAGCACTGTTCAGACCAGTAAGACCACTGAACCTCAACAAACTCGAGCCTCACAGACAATCCGAGCAGTACTGGCATGGGCTATGCACTGAGCAAATCCAGAAAATTCCTTCGCCCTTCTCGGAGAGTTGCCATGACCAAGCGCTTCAGCGCCCTGCTCACTGCCCTGTTTGCCAGCCTGATGCTGAGCCAGGCACCCGCCCAGGCCAACGGTCTGGACGATATCGTCGCCCGTGGCACCCTCAAGGTCGCCGTGCCCCAGGACTTCCCGCCGTTCGGCTCGGTCGGCCCCGACATGAAGCCACGTGGCCTGGACATCGACACCGCCAAGCTGCTGGCCGACCAACTTAAGGTCAAGCTGGAGCTGACCCCGGTCAACAGCACCAACCGCATCCCGTTCCTCACCACCGGCAAGGTCGACCTGGTGATCTCCAGCCTGGGCAAGAACCCCGAGCGCGAAAAGGTCATCGACTTCTCCAAGGCCTACGCACCGTTCTATCTGGCCGTGTTCGGCCCGCCTGATGCTGCCATCAGCAGCACCGACGACCTCAAGGGCAAGACCATCAGCGTGACCCGTGGCGCCATCGAAGACATCGAGCTGACCGCTGTAGCGCCGAAGGAAGCCACCATCAAGCGCTTCGAAGACAACAACTCCACCATCGCCGCCTACCTGGCCGGCCAGGTCGACCTGATCGCCAGCGGCAACGTGGTGATGGTGGCAATCAGCGAACGCAACCCGAAACGCGTGCCAGCGTTGAAAGTGAAGCTCAAGGACTCGCCGGTGTACGTGGGCGTGAACAAGAACGAGCCGGCGCTTCTGGAGAAGGTCAACCAGATCCTGGTCGCGGCCAAGGCTGACGGCAGCCTGGAAAAGAACGCGATGCAGTGGCTCAAAGAACCATTGCCTGCTGATCTCTGAAGCGGAGCTGATTGATGGCCTATCAATTCGACTTTGTGCCGGTGCTGGCCAATACCGACCTGCTGTTGCGCGGCGCGCTGTTCACCCTTGAGCTGACTGCCATCGGCGCAATCCTGGGCGTCGCCCTGGGCACTGTCGGCGCCGTGGTGCGGGCGTGGAAGATCCAGCCATTTGCCTGGTTCTTCGGTGTGTATGTCGAGTTGATCCGCAACACACCGTTCCTGGTGCAGTTGTTCTTCATCTTCTTCGGCCTGCCCTCCCTGGGATTGAAAATTACCGAGTGGCAAGCAGCCGTATTGGCGATGGTGATCAACCTGGGAGCCTACTCCACGGAGATCATCCGCGCCGGTATCCAGGCCATCCCACGTGGGCAACTGGAAGCCGCCGCTGCGCTGGCGATGACGCGCTTCGAAGCGTTTCGCCATGTGGTGCTGCTGCCGGCGCTGGGCAAGGTGTGGCCGGCCCTGAGCAGCCAGATCATCATCGTGATGCTCGGTTCGGCGGTGTGTTCGCAGATCGCCACCGAGGAGCTGAGCTTTGCCGCCAACTTTATCCAGTCGCGCAATTTCCGCGCGTTCGAAACCTATGCCCTGACCACCCTGGTGTACCTGTGCATGGCGTTGATGATTCGCCAGTTGCTCAACTGGATCGGCCGCCGCTTTGTGATGAGGAACAGCCGATGAGTGATTTTTCCTTCTGGGACATCGTGCGCAACCTGCTTACGGGCCTGCAGTGGACGCTGTTGCTGTCGCTCGTGGCGTTTATCGGCGGCGGCCTGATCGGCTTGCTGGTGATGACCCTGCGCATCAGCCGCAAGGCATTCGCGCGCAATGTTGCGCGCACCTATATCGAACTGTTCCAGGGCACACCGTTGTTGATGCAGCTGTTCCTGGTTTTTTTCGGCATTGCCCTGCTCGGCGTGGATATTTCGCCCTGGCTGGCGGCCGCGATCGCCTTGACGCTGTTTACCAGCGCCTACCTCGCCGAAATCTGGCGCGGCTGCGTCGACTCCATCGCCCACGGCCAGTGGGAAGCATCGGCCAGCCTGGCGTTGAATCCGCTTGAACAACTGCGCTACGTGATCCTGCCCCAAGCCCTGCGCATTGCAGTGGCGCCCACCGTTGGGTTCTCGGTGCAAGTGGTCAAAGGCACCGCTGTCACTTCAATCATCGGTTTTACCGAACTGACCAAGACCGGCGGCATGCTCGCCAACGCCACCTTCGAGCCCTTTATGGTCTACGGCCTGGTGGCCCTCGGTTACTTCCTGCTCTGCTACCCCTTGTCCCTCAGTGCGCGCTACCTGGAAAGGAGACTGCATGCCTCTGCTTAGAATTTCCGCTCTGCATAAGTATTACGGCGATCACCACGTCCTCAAGGGCATCGACCTGACCGTTGAAGAAGGCCAGGTGGTGGCAATCATCGGCCGCAGCGGCTCGGGCAAGTCCACCTTGCTGCGCACCCTCAATGGCCTGGAGTCGATCAATGACGGCGTGATCGAAGTCGATGGTGAATACCTCGATGCGGCCCGGGCCGACCTGCGCAGCCTGCGGCAGAAAGTCGGCATGGTGTTCCAACAGTTCAACCTGTTCCCGCACCTGACGGTGGGTGAAAACGTCATGCTTGCACCACAGGTCGTGCAGAAAGTGCCCAAGGCCAAGGCGGCCCAACTGGCCAGGCAGATGCTCGAGCGCGTGGGGCTGGGCGAGAAATTCGACGCTTTCCCCGATCGCCTGTCCGGCGGCCAGCAACAGCGGGTTGCCATCGCCCGCGCCCTGGCCATGTCGCCCAAGGTGCTGCTGTGCGATGAAATCACCTCGGCCCTGGACCCGGAGCTGGTCAATGAAGTGCTCAGCGTGGTGCGCCAACTGGCCAAGGACGGCATGACCCTGATCATGGTCACCCACGAAATGCGATTCGCCCGGGAAGTCGGCGACAAGCTGGTGTTCATGCACCAAGGCAAGGTGCACGAAGTCGGCGATCCCAAGGTACTGTTCGCCAACCCGCAAACCCCCGAGTTCGCCAACTTCATCGGCTCAGTGGAACAGCCGGACTGACCAGTTCGAAACTGCCGCGCCCCTCCAGCACCACTTGATTGCTGACTTGCAGGGCGTTGGCGGGCAGGTCGGTGTCGACTTCAACCTGGGCAGTCAATCGCTTTCCCACCGCCCGAGCGACCAGGACCTGGCCCGGCAATAACTGCCCGTCGAACGCCTTACCCGGAAGGTGGGCCTGCGCCCATTCGACGGCACGCCCATCCACCTGGGCGTGCTTGAGAGTCAGGCTGAATCGCCCATGACGCCCAAACCGATAACCTTGCCCGTCGGCCACGCCGGTAAATCGCAACGCGATAGCTGCCGGCTCTGCGCACAGTACGTTCAGGTGCACCCTGCGCGTACCCAGCGCGATTGAACGGCTCTCGACAAGCGCCTCCCTGCGAATGACGCCATAGTCGATATACGCCTGGCTGACGGACAGCTGGCAGTTTTCGGCGTGAACTCCACCGGCCATCGACAGCGTGCAGAGCACTGCGAAAAAACCCGCGATTTTCAGCTTAACGAGCATGGCACACCGCCGATGTTGTCTCATAGAACTTGTCATGGTCGGCCTTGGTCTCGGGAGCAAGGTTGAGCAGGCAAGAGGAGGAGTCCGGCAATGCAACGCGCAGGTGTTGCGAGTCATTGAAGTCGTTCAGAAAGATCATGCCGTCACCCACCACACTGGTCAGGAAGCGATTGTTTTTGTCGAACACCGAAGCACCCTGAGGCAGTGTTCGCCCTTGTTGATCAGTGGCCGTGACTAACACACGACGCACTGTCACCACATCGAATGCGACGGTATTGACGGCCCCTCGCCCAGGGGCAAGCACCCGGGTGCCGTTCTTCAGGTCAACGCGCTTGGGCAAGGACTGGGTCTGCACTTCGATGCGGCTGTTCGTGTAGGCGGGCAAGCCTGGGATCACGGCCTGCCCGCTGAAGTCGGTCCACACCGGACCGTAGGGCGTGTCGAGTTTGGCAGAGCCGATATCCCCTACCGATGCGATGCCAAAGGTGTCCTGGATGGCATACGGCGAGAAGGTCACGCCGCCCGCGTGAGCCACCACGCCACCTTGCAGCTGCCCCGTGTAACTGGTGCCCGATGGGTCGCGACTGACCCCCAGGCCCACGCGGATGTAGCGTGGCATCAGGTCCACCTGGCCGCGTATCGATTGCTCCCGGGCGCTGAGGTCGCGTTCGACACCGACCTCGTAATTCACATACTCATTGACCCGCTCACTGAGCGCCGTACCGGCTCGGGACTGATTGCCACGCTTGCTGACATAGCTGTTCACCCGCCGGTCGCTGCCCAGGGGTACGCTGACCTGCAGTCGCACGGACAGATCACTGTCCTCGACTGTAACGCGCCGACGGCCCTCACTCAGGGCATCGCGGCGTGCCGAAGTACCGCCTACCTGAGAGTCAGCGACCAATGCGACGTCCGCATAGCGGAACGACTTGTTCCATGCCGCAAACACATGGTCGGCCGACTGCCCATCAAACTGGGAACTGCGGGTATACCCCACGGAAAATGCACCCAGCGTGTTGTCGACCCAGCTCACACCCGCCGTGTACTGACGCTTGAAGCGTGCATCCAGCTCGTCGGTCCTGGCCGATCGGCCCGCTTCAAGGACCTCGCGATAGCCATGGCTTTGCGTAGTGACACTGAGATTAAGATCGATGTTGGCGCTCACCGGGCTGCTCGCGGACACGCTGCTGCGTGATCCGAACACCGTATTACGGCTGTCCCGGGAAACGTTGTGACGTGCGCCAACAGAAACCCGCTGGAAAAACACGCTGCTCAGGGTGCCTCCTGCCGCCCCATACTCATCGGAGCCCAACAAGCCGAAGCCCGCAGAGGAGTCTCGCCCCAAACCCCAGGTGCCGCTGCCCATGGCAACGACGGGAGTCGGGCCTTCCTCATGCGCATTTCTACGCACCTTGCCCAAGGAGAGATAGTAGCCAGGCTCCGCCGGGGCGCTCCCGGCAAATGAGGCCGCAGGTACCACGAAGCTGCGCTTGGCACCTCGCACATCGATGACGCTGACCTCCAGGTCGCTGGTGCCGTTGAGCAATGGCAAGCCCGTCAGCCGGAACGGTCCCTCGGGCACCAGTGTGCTGTGGATCAACACTCCCGATTGACGTACTTCAATCCGCGACTGGCTCTGCGCCAGCCCCTCCACCACAGCATTGTTACTGCCCGCCGGCGTGCGCGACTGACCATCGGGGGAAAACTGCACACCGGACAGCTGAACACCGCCAAACAGCGGGTTGTTGCTGGAGAGCTGACCTACCTGAAAGGTCGATTGCAACGCGGCAATATCCCGCTGCGCATAAGCATAAAGATGCTCGTTGCGTGTCACTCCATTGTCGGACACATAAAATTGGCGGCTGCGGACAATCCAATCGCCCAGGTTGAAACCCGCCTCGGTATAGGCCGAAACAAAACGATTGCTTCCATTGTTCGAATAACTGTCGAATCCCTGCACGTCATAGTTGAACAACGCCGCCGCCCCGCCCCGGGCAAACTGGCCAGCCTCCCACTGCGGTTCACGCAGTGATCCGGTCGGCACTACCAGCGCCACTTCGTCATTTCCTGGGCGCAGCCGCACCATCGTGGCCGGGAAAGCACCCAGGAAGTCGTGGCAGGCCAGGTCTGCAGTAGCGCCCTTGCGGATAATGCCTTCGGGCTTCACCAATCCGGCTTTATCGAGCAGCCCCGGGGTGAAACACAGCTGCCCTTGCGAGTCGAACCGGGCATCGACCAACCCGAGCGGGTTGCCATTGACCCGCAACCCCACCACATGAACACCTTCGCGAAAGCGCGCCGCACTGCGAAAGTAGTCGGAGACCTTCGGATCAATGCCGTGGGTAGTCAGTGCAGCCAGGTCGAAACCCTCCCCCAACTCCACTGCGGGGGCCAGGCCAGGCAAGCCCCATAGTGTCGCAACCCCCATCAGCAGAGTGGGCCGAGACGGCCGCAAAGAAGCCACTCGTTTGTTATTCGACAGGTTGGCCATGGGTCGATTAACCCCTGTCGGCATTGATCGGAGCCCGGAAGCTGTCCGCCGAAAAGCCGTAGAGCGTGGCCGGCTGGATCTCGACGTCTGTTACCCCTTCCAACGCGCCATCCACCTTCAGCGTCAGCGTTTCCCCCGGCAACACGTAAGTGCGCGGCAAGGTCGCCAAGGCTCCCTGTGGCAGCAGCCGCACCTGCGGAATCAGGCGCACTACATAGGCACTGTCGTTGTGAACCGTCAGCCCCGCCCCTGCGCGCGCCCACTTCAGCAGTTCCCAGGGCGTGTGATGAACCGGCAGATCTTTCGGGTGAAGGATCAACGGCAAATTCTGTCGCAGCGTGATGCCGATAGTCGCACCGCCTGCGGCGCGCGCCTGGGGGATGCCTTCGAAAGACACGCGCTTCAACCGCTGGGTCTTCAGTGGCTCCTTCAAGGTGCTGATGAAACGCACCAATTGAGTTTCCCCCGCCTCCACGCGGGTAATGGGTGGCGTCACAATCAACAGCGACTCCATATCCTCGGGCACATTTTCCACGACCGAGTGAAGCAGCGCTGGCACCGCGTCGGTATTCTTGATGTTCAGGGTGGCTTCGCCCTGGGCTTCATAAAGCACAACCACCGTAGTTTCCGGCAACATACCGTCGGCTAATGCAATACCGGTAAAACACAGACACGCGCCCGCACAAAACAACCGTGCATTATTTATTAATGAAAGACTAAACACTCAGTGCTCCCCACGAACTTGAAGTTGTTTGTTTATCCAGACGACCACATAAAAACAGCCGACAAGAAGCACGCAGCTTCTTTATCGGCTGCAGTTTGATCGCTTAGATGTAACTCAACTCAAGTGTCGCGCGCCCATCCAGGGTAATGTCACGACTCAGGTCCAGATCCTGCCCCCTGTTGATCACCGCCCGCACCACGATAGTTCCGGTCAACTGAGCGATTGAGGCCGGGGTGATGGTTGTGCCACTGCGCCATGAATACTGAGTGGGCGATTGGGCGACCTTGCCGTCGCTGTTCTGCCAGGCACCGTTACCGACACGCATGATGGGCGACAGTACTGTACTCGACGACCTGAGGTCCCTGAGGGTGACCGCAAAGCCGCCGGTTCGCCGGCCGTTTGCAGTACCCAGGCCATAATTGTGCACCTCGGTATAGCCTGAGCCGAGCACATTGAGGATACCCGGAACCTTGCTGGCCGCCTGCAGGTCGACGAATTTCAGTCCGAACGTAGCAGGCGTGGTGCCGCAAGTGACGGTCAACGGGGCGGTTCTTTCCGCCAATGGGTTGAATGCCGTTGGCAGCAATTGGCCAGAGGGAATGTCGCCGTAGTTGATGATGCCACCACCGGTCATGCTGAGGTTGCAGGCGGCTGGCTTGATCGTCCCCCTGACGATCAGCTCGGCACTGGTGGATGCATGGACGTTGAAGGCGGCGGCCAGCCAAGCAATACCGAGAGTCAATCCAACAATTTTTTTCATAGTCGACCTGTCACTTAAAGTTATCAGGCGTACTTATTTTTGCCTCGAAGACACAAGCCATAAATAAATAGCGCCACGGCACGATTGCCGAATGACAGTCTGTCGCCTCAAGGCCCGAATAAAGAATAAGGCAATACCGTGTTTATTGTGGGAGCGATAAAAACAAACTGTCGGTCCAACCCACCAAGACAGTAGTCCTGAACATAAAAACCAATAGCGAACCGCCTCCAAAGTTGTAGGCGAAATCATATTTCGCCTTATAAAAATCTGAAGTTAAATGCCCCTACAGAACTACGCGAATGCGTCAACAGAAGCATGAAAAGACACCCTACACTTTCCACAAAAATCCCCTACAGACGAGCGCAGAGAAATTCACGGAGCACTACGCGTTGGCGTCAGCGGTCGATCGTGGCACGATGGTAAGGTTATCGACCGAGACCCCCTAACCATGCCGCAATCCCAAGCCAAGAATCTGTCCCTGATCGCCGCCATCGACCTGGGCTCCAACAGCTTTCACATGGTCGTGGCCAAGGCCCAGAACGGCGAAATCCGCATCCTTGAGCGGCTCGGAGAGAAAGTGCAGCTGGCTGCCGGAATCGACGACGAACGCCAGCTCAATGAAGAATCCATGCAGCGCGGGCTCGATTGCCTCAAGCGTTTTGCCCAGTTGATCAACGGCATGCCCCTGGGCGCCGTGCGAATCGTCGGCACCAACGCCCTGCGCGAAGCCCGCAACCGGGGCGAATTCATCCGTCGCGCCGAGGAGATCCTCGGCCACCCGGTGGAAGTCATTTCCGGCCGTGAAGAAGCACGCCTTATCTACCTCGGCGTGTCGCATACCCTCGCCGACACCCCCGGCAAGCGCCTGGTGGCGGACATCGGCGGTGGCAGTACCGAGTTCATCATCGGCCAGCGCTTCGAACCGCTGCTGCGTGAAAGCCTGCAGATGGGCTGTGTCAGCTATACCCAGCGCTACTTCAAGGACGGCAAGATCACCCCGGCACGCTACGCCCAGGCCTACACGGCGGCGCGGCTGGAGATCATGAGCATCGAACACGCCCTGCACCGCCTGACCTGGGATGAAGCCATCGGCTCGTCCGGCACTATCCGTGCCATCGGCCTGGCGCTCAAGGCCGGCGGCCATGGCACCGGCGAGGTCAACGCCGAGGGCCTCGCGTGGCTCAAGCGCAAGCTGTTCAAGCTGGGCGATGCAGAGAAAATCGACTTCGACGGCATCAAGCCCGACCGTCGCACCATCTTCCCGGCCGGCCTGGCGATTCTCGAGGCGATCTTCGATGCCCTCGAACTGCAACGCATGGACCACTGTGACGGCGCCCTGCGCGAAGGCGTGCTCTACGACCTGCTGGGCCGTCATCACCACGAGGACGTACGTGAGCGCACCCTCAGCTCGTTGATGGAGCGTTATCACGTCGATCTGGAGCAGGCAGCCCGCGTGGAGCGTAAGGCCCTGCATGCCTTCGATCAGGTCGCCGAGGACTGGGACCTGGAAGACGGCGTGTGGCGCGAACTGCTGGGCTGGGCCGCCAAGGTGCATGAAGTGGGCCTGGACATCGCCCACTACCATTACCACAAGCACGGCGCCTACCTGATCGAGCACTCCGACCTGGCGGGCTTCTCCCGTGAAGACCAACAGATGCTTGCGCTGCTGGTGCGCGGCCATCGTCGCAATATTCCCAAGGACAAGTTTGCCGAGTTCGGTGATGAAGGCATCAAGCTGATCCGCCTGTGCGTCCTGCTGCGCTTCGCGATCCTGTTCCACCACATTCGCGGCACCCAGGAAATGCCCCAGGTGAGCCTGCGCGCCAATGGCGACAGCCTGGATGTGGTGTTCCCGAAAGGCTGGCTGGATGAGAACCAACTGACCCAGGCTGACTTCGCCCAGGAAGCGGAGTGGCTGACACGGGTGGGGTTCAGCCTGAACCTGCGCTGAGCCGATCTAAAGAACACTGCAAAAACACATGTGGGAGGGGGCTTGCCCCCGATGGCGGTGGACCAGTCAATGAATCTGTTGACTGACACTCCTTCATCGGGAGCAAGCCCCCTCCCACATTTTCAGACCGCGTCGGTGTTTAGTTCACCGTGAGAATCGGGCTACCCAACTTCTCCAGCAACGTCGCCTGGGCACTGCGCGGGTTCTGGTTGCCGGTCGGCGTGTTACGCACGTAACGGCCATCCGACTGCAGGCTCCAGCTATGGGTGTTGTCGGTGAGGTAGCTTTCCAGCTCTTTCTTGACCCGCATGATCAGCTTCTTGCCCTCGACCGGGAAGCAGGTCTCCACACGCTTGTCGAGGTTGCGCTCCATCCAGTCGGCACTGGAGAGGAACATCTGCTCTTCGCCGCCGTTGAGGAAGTAGAACACCCGCGTGTGTTCCAGGAAGCGGCCGATGATCGAGCGCACATGGATGTTATGCGACACGCCGACAATGCCCGGACGCAGGCAGCACATGCCACGCACCACCAGGTCGATACGCACGCCGGACTGGCTGGCCTTGTACAGCGCGCGGATGATCTTCGGATCGGTCAGCGAGTTGAACTTGGCGATGATGTGCGCCGGTTTGCCCTCGAGGGCGAACTGGGTCTCGCGGGCAATCATGTCGAGCATGCCCTTCTTCAGGGTGAACGGCGCGTGCAGCAGCTTCTTCATGCGCAATGTCTTGCCCATGCCGATCAATTGGCTGAACAACTTGCCAACGTCCTCACACAAGGCGTCGTCGGAAGTCAGCAGGCTGTAGTCGGTATAGAGCTTGGCGTTGCCGGCGTGATAGTTGCCGGTACCCAGGTGGGCGTAACGCACGATCTCACCGGCTTCGCGGCGCAGGATCAGCATCATCTTGGCGTGGGTCTTGAAGCCCACCACGCCGTAGATCACGACCGCACCGGCCGCTTGCAGGCGGCTGGCCAGTTGCAGGTTGGACTCTTCATCAAAGCGTGCCCGCAACTCGATCACCGCGGTGACTTCCTTGCCGTTGCGCGCGGCGTCTACCAACGCGTCGACGATTTCCGAGTTGGCGCCGCTGCGGTACAGCGTCTGGCGTACAGCCAACACGTGTGGGTCCTTGGCGGCCTGGCGCAGCAGGTCGACCACCGGGGTGAAGGACTCGAACGGGTGCAGCAGCAGGATGTCCTGCTTGCTCACCACGCTGAAGATGTTCTCGCTGTTTTGCAGCAGTTTCGGGATCTGCGGGGTGAACGGGGTGTATTGCAGTTCCGGATGACTGTCCAGGCCAGTAATGCTGAACAGCCGCGTGAGGTTCACCGGACCGTTGACCTGGTACAGCTCGGACTCGGCGAGGTTGAACTGCTTGAGCAGGTAGTCCGACAGATGTTTGGGGCAGGTATCCGCCACTTCCAGGCGCACCGCGTCGCCGTAGCGCCGCGAGAACAGCTCGCCGCGCAGGGCACGGGCCAAGTCTTCGACGTCTTCGGAATCCAGCGCCAGGTCGGCGTTACGGGTCAGGCGGAACTGGTAGCAGCCCTTGACCTTCATGCCTTGGAACAGGTCATCGGCGTGGGCATGGATCATCGACGACAGGAATACATAGTTATCGCCAGCGCCCCCCACCTCTTCCGGTACCTTAATGATCCGTGGCAGCAAGCGCGGCGCCGGGATGATCGCCAGGCCCGAATCGCGACCGAAGGCATCGATCCCTTCCAGCTCGACGATAAAGTTGAGGCTCTTGTTCACCAGCAACGGGAACGGGTGCGTCGGGTCGAGGCCGATTGGGGTGATGATCGGTGAAATCTCGTCACGGAAGTAACGGCGCACCCAGGTTTTGATCTTGGTGGTCCAGTGACGACGACGAATGAAGCGGACCTGATGTTTTTCCAGTTCCGGCAGCAGGATGTCGTTGAGAATCGCGTATTGGCGGTCCACATGGCCATGCACCAGCTCGCTGATGCGCGCCAGGGCCTGGTGCGGCTGCAAGCCGTCCGCGCCGGCTTGTTCACGGGCAAAGGTGATCTGTTTCTTGAGGCCGGCGACACGGATCTCGAAGAACTCGTCCAGGTTGCTGGAGAAGATCAGCAGGAACTTCAGGCGTTCCAGCAACGGGTAGGTCTCATCCAGCGCCTGCTCGAGCACGCGGATGTTGAATTGCAGTTGTGACAGCTCGCGGTGGATGTACAGGCTGCTGTCATCCAGGTTGGTCACTACGGCGGCCACCGGGGCTGGGGCTGGCGCTTCGGCTACCACCACAGGCGCGACCGGCTCGTGCTCCGGCGGGGTCTCGGTGACTTGTTCCACCACCGGGTGAGCGTCTTTTACGGCAACTTCGGAGAGTCCTTCGGTATTCATCGAATGTTCCTGTGAGGGCTATTGTTGCTCTCTAAGCAATTGGGCGGCGCGGACGGCGAAATAGGTCAGGCTGCCATCAGCCCCGGCACGTTTAAAGGCCGTCAAGGATTCAAGGATTACCCCTTCACTCAACCAGCCATTTTGTATTGCAGCCATGTGCATGGCGTATTCGCCACTGACCTGATACACAAAGGTCGGCACCTTGAATTCCTCTTTGACCCGGTAAAGGATGTCCAGGTACGGCATCCCCGGCTTGACCATCACCATGTCGGCGCCTTCGGCCAAATCCGCCGCCACTTCGTGCAAGGCTTCATGGCTGTTGGCCGGGTCCATCTGGTACGAAGCCTTGTTGGCCTTACCCAGGTTGAGGGCCGAGCCCACCGCATCGCGAAACGGGCCGTAGTAGGCGCTGGCGTACTTGGCCGAGTAGGCCATGATCCGTACATTGACGTGGCCGGCCAGTTCCAGGGCTTCGCGAATCGCCTGGATGCGGCCGTCCATCATGTCCGACGGCGCAACCACCTGGGCGCCTGCTGCCGCGTGGGACAACGCCTGCTTGACCAGCGCATCGACGGTGATGTCGTTTTGAACATAGCCTTCTTCGTCCAGAATGCCATCCTGCCCGTGGGTGGTGAACGGGTCCAACGCCACGTCGGTGATCACCCCCAGCTCAGGGAAACGCTCGCGCAGCGCGCGGGTGGCGCGCTGGGCAATACCGTCCGGGTTCCAGGCTTCGGCAGCGTCCAGGGACTTGAGTTCAGACGGCGTGACCGGAAACAACGCCAACGCCGGTATCCCCAACTCGACCCAACCGGCTGCTTCTTCAAGCAGCAGATCGATGGTCAAGCGCTCCACTCCCGGCATCGATGCCACCGCTTCCCGGCGATTTTCACCGTCGAGCACAAACACCGGCAGGATCAGATCGTTCGTCGTCAGTACGTTTTCACGAACCAGGCGGCGAGAAAAATCATCACGGCGATTACGGCGCAGGCGGGTAGCAGGGAACAGGCGATTGGCAGGGGTAAAACTCACGACAGACTCCTGAGCCCGGGTTCACGGGCGAGCGTTGCAGTTATAAGCGGGCATTATGACGAAGGTATGACAGTTGTGCTTAACGATGCGACCTGTAGTCGCATTCGTCGCTTAATGTAGGAATTGTTCACTTCGTGACACATCTCGATACTTTCATGAATGTTCACGAAGGCGTAGGCTGCGCGTTCATTTCGCCAGCACCCAGACCATGCTTCAACAATTTCTGCATGACTTCGGCTACTTTGCCCTCTTCCTAGGCACGTTCTTCGAAGGCGAAACCATCCTGGTTCTCGCAGGCTTCCTGGCGTTCCGTGGGTACATGGATATCAACCTGGTGGTAGTCGTTGCCTTCTTCGGCAGCTACGCCGGCGACCAGCTTTGGTATTACATGGGCCGCAAGCACGGCCGCAAACTGTTGGCGCGCAAGCCGCGCTGGCAATTGATGGGCGACAAAGCCCTGGAACATATCCGCAAGCACCCGGATATCTGGGTGCTGAGCTTCCGCTTTGTCTACGGATTACGCACGGTAATGCCCGTCGCGATCGGCCTGTCAGGCTACCCGCCAGTACGCTACCTGATCCTCAACGGTATTGGTGCTGCAATCTGGGCTGCGGCCTTGGGTGCTGCGGCTTATCACTTCGGTGCCGTGCTGGAAGGCATGCTGGGCAGCGTCAAGAAATACGAGCTGTGGGTACTGGGCGCCTTGCTGCTGCTGGGCTTTGGCCTGTGGCTGCGCCGCCGTTTCAAGAACGCCCGTATCGCCCGCCAGGCCTGTGCCGATGCCAAGGCGCGGCTCGCCGCCGCCGAGCCCGCTCCGGTAGAAGCGCCTAAGACACCAGTCGAGTAAGCCGGCCTCTGCAACAGTAGAGGCCAATCACGCTGAGCAGGCTGTAGCTCACCAGGCCCAACCATCCCAGGTTGCTCGCCGGCCACAGCCCGACCAGCGGCGCCAGCCACACCAGCGGCACATTCAGCGCCAGGCGCATCAGTTCGGCCTTTAACGCCCACGGGCGATTCTCCAGGGCCACGCCCAGGGTAAACAATCCAAGCGCCATCGCACTCCAGCCGAGAATCAGCGCTGCGGTGGGCAGACCCTCGCCGACATTCATCAAATAGCTGCCAAAACCCACATACGCCGCGAACTGCAGGGCGATGTAGACCTGTTGGCGCGCGTCCAGCGGCACTTCGAATTTGCGGAACTGACTCAAATCCGGCTTGGCCAACGGGTACTTGGCCTTCACGTCCGCCGGGCGCCAACCAGTGCGCATGAACCAGATGCGCAGCTTGTCCCACTTACTTTCGGTACGCCGTGCATCACGCCAAAGCTGTGCATAAAACTGCAGGTTGGCCCACAACGGATTCCAGCTGGCCAAGGGCGTGGTCACGCCGAAAATCACCGGCTCGTTGTCGTCTTCTTCCTGGAAGGTGCCGAACAGCCTGTCCCAAAGAATGAACACCCCGCCGTAGTTGCGATCCATGTAGAGAGCGTTCTGTGCATGGTGGGCCCGATGATTGGATGGCGTGACGAAAAACCACTCGAACCAGCCAAGCTTGGGCACGTGCCGGGTATGCACCCAGAATTGATACAGCAGGTTAAGGGACGCCACACTGATAAACACCACCAGCGGCACGCCAAGCACGGCAAGGGGCAGGTAGAAAATCCAGCTCAGCAGGAAGCCGGTGCTGGTCTGGCGCAGGGCGGTGCTGAGGTTGTAGTCCTCGCTCTGGTGATGCACCGAGTGCGCGGCCCAGAGGATATTGCGCTCGTGCCCCATTCGATGCAGCCAGTAGTAGCAGAAGTCGTAGAACACAAAGGCGAATACCCAGGTCCAGACACTCTGGGCAGACAGCTCGATCAGCGCCAGGTGCTTGAGGGCAAACGCGTAGGTCAGCAGCCCCACACCCTTGGTCAACAGCCCGGTGGTGGTGGACAGTACGCCGGTGCTGAGGCTGTTGATGGCGTCCGCCACGCGATAGTTGCGCTGCCCACGCCAACGGTCGGCGAGCAGCTCCACTACGATCAAGGCAATGAAAAACGGTACCGCGTAAGGCACGAAGTCCATGGTCTGGTCCGGTCTATTTTTGTTACATCAAGATTAGGTGCAGCGGTGCGAGATCCCATTGGCAACAGGTTACAAATTAGTAGACATTTAACGCCAAGACCCCAGGAGAAATGCCCATGAGCAAAAAGATTGCAGTGATCCTTTTCGGCTGTGGCGTGTACGACGGCGCAGAGATCCACGAAAGCGTGATCACCTTGCTGCGCCTGGATCAGCGCGGCGCTCAGGTCCAATGTTTTGCACCGAATATTGCGCAGTTGCACGTGATCAACCACCTGACGGGCGAGGAAATGCCCGAGTCGCGCAATGTGCTGGTGGAATCGGCGCGCATTGCCCGAGGTGCCGTGCAGGACATTGCCGAGGCGAGTGCCGCAGACTTCGATGCGTTGATCGTACCCGGCGGGTTTGGTGCGGCGAAGAACCTGTCGGACTTTGCCCTGGAGGGCGCCGCTTGCAGCGTCAACCCGCAGGTACTGGCGCTGGCTGAAGCCTTTGCAGAAGCCGGCAAGCCGGTGGGGCTGATCTGCATTTCGCCGGCTCTGGCCGCGAAGATCTACGGCCCGGGAGTGACCTGCACCATCGGCAACGATGCCGACACCGCCGCCGCCCTCGACAAAATGGGCGCCACCCACCACGAATGCACAGTGGAAGACATTGTCGAGGACAAAGCACGCAAGTTGGTAAGCACGCCGGCCTATATGCTGGGCAAGAACATCAGCGAGGTGGCGTCAGGCATCAACAAGCTGGTGGATCGGGTGCTGGAGCTGACCCACGAGAACGATTGATGAGGGAGCCGTGAACTTAACGGTAGTAAGCCGGCCTGGTGTGGCGAGTACCCTCGCCACAAGGTCAGGCCTGGCGCATCAATTTGGTCAGGATGCGGTCAAGTGAGTTGGCAAACGCCTGCTTGTCCTTTTCCCCATGGGGTGGGGGACCACCGCCCATCTGACCTTGCTCGCGCAGGTCAGTGAACAAGTTACGCACCGCCAACCGTTCGCTCATGTTCGCCGGGCTGAACTCCTTGCCCCGTGGGTCGAGGGCGGTGACGCCCTTCTTCACCAGACGATCAGCCAGCGGTACATCGCTGCAGATCACCAGCTCACCGGGTACTGCGTGCTCGACCAAATAATCGTCTGCGGCGTCCGGTCCACTGGGCACCACGATCAACTTCACACACGAGAAGCTCGGCTTGATCTGGCTCTGCCCGGCCACCAATACCACTTCGAACTGGCGCTTGAGGGCGAACTTCACCACCTGGTCCTTGGCGGCCCGAGGGCAGGCGTCGGCGTCGATCCATACCCGCATGGTCAGGCCACCACCCGGCGTTTTTCAGCCAGGCGACTGCGGCCATACAACACCATAATCGCCAGGATCGCCAAGGCCTGTGCACTCAACGAGTACGCATCGGCGTGGATGCCCAGCCAGTCGAAGTCAAAGAACGCCACCGGCCGTGTGCCAAAGATGCCGGCTTCCTGCAACGCTTTGACGCCATGGCCGGCAAACACCACCGACAGCGCGCACAGCAGCGCCGCGTTGATGCCGAAAAACAGCGCCAGCGGCAGTTTCGCCGAACCGCGCAGGATCACCCAGGCCAGGCCCACCAGCAGCACCAACGCCGTGGCACCACCCGCCAGCACCGCGTTGTGCCCGGCCGGGCCCGCTTGCAGCCACAGAGTTTCGTAGAACAGGATCACTTCGAACAGCTCGCGGTAGACCGAGAAAAACGCCAGCATGGCAAACCCGAAACGCCCACCGCCGCCCACCAGGCTGCTCTTGATGTAGTCCTGCCATGCCGCAGCATGGCGGCGGTCGTGCATCCATACGCCAAGCCACAGCACCATTACACTGGCGAACAGCGCCGTGCAGCCTTCGAGCAATTCGCGCTGGGCGCCGCTGACGTCTATCACATACGCCGCCAGTGCCCAGGTGGCCAAGCCGGCCAATAGTGCCAGGCCCCAGCCGACGTTGACGCTGCGCACCGCCGATTGCTGGCCGGTGTTGCGCAGGAAGGCGAGGATCGCCGCCAGCACCAGGATCGCTTCCAGGCCTTCACGCAGCAGGATCAGCAGACCGGAGATGTAGCTCAACGACCAGCTCAAGCCATCGCTGCCCAGCAAGCCTGCGGATTCGGCGAGCTTGCCCTTGGCCACGTCCAGGCGCTGCTGCACCTGTTCGATCGGCAGGCCGTCCTGCAACGACTGCCGGTAAGCCATCAGGGCCTTCTCGGTGTCCTTACGTACATTGGCGTCGACGTTATCCAGAGAGCTTTCCACCAACTCGAAGCCTTCGAGGTAGGCCGCTACCGACAAATCATAGGCCTGGTCGTGGTCACCATTGCGGAACGCCGCGAGGCTTTTGTCCAGGGTGGTGGCGGTGTAATCGAGCAACTGCGCCGGGCCACGCTTGACCTGCGGCGGTTGCGCACGCTGGGCGCGGAAGGTCGTGGCAGCCGCCGCGCCGCTTGCGGCCAGCACTTCATCAGGTGTCTGACGGGCCAGGTCGGCGAGATTGAGGGGTTGTTCGCTTTTCGCGGCGGCCGGGTCGGCGGTGAAACCGGCGATGTAGGTGGCCAGGTCCCAGCGCTGGCGGTCGTCCAGTTGGTCGGCGAAAGACGGCATGTCGGTGCCTTCGACACCCAGGCCCAGGGTGTTGTAGATCGCGTAGAGGCTCAGGCGGTCCAGGCGTGCTGCATCCGTCAAGTTGGCAGGTGGCGGCGTCATCCCCACGCCGGCCGGGCCATCGCCAGCACCGGCAGTACCGTGGCACACCGAGCAGTGCTGGGCGTAGAGCGGTGCGCCGCGCGTCGGGTCGGGCGTGATGGCCGGGGCTTGGCTGACTTCATACGCGACTGCCAGCTTGGCCCCCAACTGGCGGGCCTGGCGAGCAACGGTCGCGCCATCTGCGTGAGCGGTGACAGCGGCCAGCAGTTCATTGACGCCCTTCACCAACTCCGCACGCTCGGGCCTTTGCGGCAAATCCGCCACCAACCCCTGCAATACCCCGAGAAACTCCACCTGCTCACGGTATTCCGAATCATCCACCACCTTGCCCGCCTGCACCGTCGGCGGGTAGTCAGCGCCAATGTAGTCCAGCAAATGCAGGGCCTGTGGGGCGCCCTCGGCGGTCGCGGCCAACAGGTTGAAGCTGCACGACATCAACGCCGGCAACAGCAGCCAGGCGAGAAAACGGAAGGGGCCAGTCATGAATGAATCTCAAGTGGAAATACGAAGTAACACATTGTTAAGCCTTAAAGGGTTTGACTCAAGGCGTTAGTGATTTGTCGTTTGAGCGGGAGGGGAATTTCAGCCGCGCGGTAATGGCATCTATGTCGACCAATCAAAGCAAAAAGCCATTGTTTTGCCATTAACGGTGCTTATAATGCCGCGCCCTGTTAGTGCGAAAGGGAATTTCGTTCCTCGTTTTTATGAGGAATTACCACATCGGTCGGCTACTTTCAGGGAAGAAGTCACATGGCTTTTCGCGCCTTAACTCCGCTCACGCTCGCGGCAGTCACCTTGCTCTCCGGCTGTTCAATGTTCCGCAGCTACGACTCAGAGCTGCAAGCTACCAACCAGCAACTGGCCACCGGCAATGTCGACGCCGCCCTGACCCTGCTGGAAAAGAACAACACCGGCGAAGACAAAGACCTGCTGTATTTCTTCGAAAAGGGCGAGTTGCTGCGGGCCAAGGGCGACCTGACCGGCAGCCAGACCGCCTGGCGCAGCGCCGACCTGCAAGTCTACAAGTGGGAAGAGTCGGTCAAGTTCGACGGCGCAAAGTACCTGTCCCAGTTCGGCAGCTTCCTGGCCAACGACAAGGTGCGTCGCTACGAAGGCTATGACTACGAAAAAGTCATGCTGACCACGCAGATGGCCCTGAACCTGCTGGCCTTGAACGACTTCGACGGTGCACGCACCGAAATCAAGAAGACCCACGAACGCGAAGCGGTGATCGCCGACCTGCGCGACAAGGAATACCTCAAGCGCGAAGACGACGCCGAGCGCCAGGGCATGACCACCCAGCTCAAGGACCTGCACGGCTACCCGGTGCAAGCCCTCGACGCGCCGGAAGTGGTCGGCCTGAAGAACAGCTACCAAAGTGCGTTCAGCCATTACCTGGCCGGCTTCGTCTACGAAGCCCTGGGCGAAAAAGACTTGGCCGCCCCCGGTTATCGCAAGGCCGTCGAGCTGCGTCCTAACACGCCACTGCTGGAAAAAGCGTTGCTCGACTTGGATAAATCCAAGGTCGGCGCCGATGAAACCGACGTGCTGATCGTGGTGCAGAGCGGTCTCGCACCCGCCCGCGACTCGATCCGCCTGCCGCTGCCCATCCCGATCAATGGCAACCTGGTGATCACCCCGCTGTCGTTCCCGGTGATCAAGGCCGACACCTCCACGGCGACCTTCGCCCAGATCGGTGTCGATGGCCAGCAACAGAACCTCACGGCGCTCAACAGCACCACTGCCATGTCCCGCCGCGCCCTGCGGGATGACATGCCAGGGATCATTCTGCGCACCACCGTGCGTGCGGTAACCCGTGGTGTGGCGCAGAACAACCTGAACAAGACCAACCCCATGGCAGGCCTGGTACTGGGTATCGCCTCGGCCGTAACCGAGGGCGCCGACACCCGCACCTGGCGCACCTTGCCGGACATGACCCAAGTGACCCGCCTGCGCCTCAAGCGCGGCGAGCACCAGGTCAGCCTGCCCAACGCCCTGGGTGGCACGCGGGTGACGATCAAGGCTGATCAGCGCTACCAGGTGATCACGCTGCGCGTGGTCGGCAACCAGGTGTTCGCCGGTGGCCTGGCCGCCCATGTGGTGCCGAACAATCCGCCCCAGGCCATTGCCACCCTCAAACAACCTTAAGGAGCACGCTATGCGTCACTTCATCCTCGGCGCCCTGGCGCTGGTCCTGCTTGCCGGCTGCGCGACCCCGCCGCCGCCGGAACCTGGCAGTGCTGCGAGCAAAATCGTAGTGATGGGCAAGTTCAAGGGCATCGCGGTCGGCGCCATTCGTGTGGCCCGCGAGAACGGTTTCCTTACCGCCAAGGTGCAACTGAGCAACATCACCAGCAGTAACCAGATGATGTATTACCGCTTCGCCTGGCTGGGCGCCGATGGTTTCCCCGTAGGCGATGAAGAGGCCTGGAAGGTGCTGAACCTGTACGCCAACCAGGCGACATTCCTGCCCGCCATTGCCAATGTGCCCCAGGCCGCGGACTTCCGCCTTGAAGTCAAAACCCCTTGAGCCGTTCATTCTTTTTGCTGCTGAGAGATTTCCCCATGTTTGTACGTTTCTCGATTCTCGCCGTGGTTGCCGTTCTGGCCAGCGGTTGCGCGAACACCTCCCCGGTACTGGGCGGTAAAAATATCAGCTACGGCGACACCAAGGCCGTGGAACTGGTGACCAACGAGTTCGGCTCCACCGACCTGCAGATGATTGCCGAAAGCATGACCCGCTCCCTGGCCCAGTCCGGCATCCTGCAAGGCCGCCCGGTGGTGCAGGTGTATGACGTAAAGAACAAGACCAGCGAGTACATCGATACCCGTGAGATCACCACGTCGATCAAGACCCAACTGATGAAGACCGGCACCGCACGCTTCGCCAGTGACAACACCGACATGCAGAGCCAGGTCGACCAGCTCAAGCTGCAGAACCAGAGCGGCTTGTACAAGAAGTCCACCGTCAGCAAAACCGGCAACATGGTCGCCGCCAAGTACCGCCTGGAAGGCTCCATCAGCTCCATCGTCAAGCGCAGTTCGGACTACAAGGACGTGTTCTACAAGTTCAGCCTGCAGCTGATCGACGTCGAGAGCGGCCTGGCTGAATGGATGGACGAAAAAGAAATCCGCAAGACCACGGAGCGCTAAGCGATGCGTGCATGGATTGGTTTGATCGGCCTGCTGTGCGCCTTTGGCGCCTCGGCCGCGCCCAAAATCGCGGTGACTGACCTGGCCTACCAGGCGCGGGTCGAGGAGTACATCCACCAGGTTTCGGCCAGCAACAACTTCCAGGCAAGCAGCTACAACGCCAGCGGTGCATCGAACTACAGCGAGTACGAGAGCCGTAGCAGCTACATCGAACAGACCGAGCTGCGTAAATTCAGCGGTGATATCAAGGGCGAAATCCTCAAGTCCCGCCAGTTCCAGCTGGTGCAGGGCACGCCCTACACCGCCGATGCCAAAGGTGACGTCTATGACGTGATCAAGCGCATCAAGGCCGGTAACTTCAAGGGCGCGGACTACGTGCTGTTCGGCACGCTGTCAGACATCGACTTCACCCAGGACATCAACGCCCTGGACCACACCAACAGCTACTCGGCGGTGCTGGGCCTGACGCTGGTGGCGGATTTCAGCCTGATCAACACCCGCACCTACGAAATCACCTCGGCGTTTACCGCCATGGGCGAAGGCCAGGACACCAAGCTGGTGAACAGCCGCGACATACGCGTGAGCCTGAACCGGCCGCGCGTGGTGAAGGAGGTGTCGAAGGCGCTGGGTGAGGACGTGGCACGGCAACTGGCGGAACAGTTGGGCGGCGGCTATCAAGAGCCTGGCCAGCCGGCGTTGCGTAATAACCTGCCAAGGGATGAAGCGCCGAAGATCCTGCGCTGAAGGGTAATCCTTTGGAAACACATAACCAATGTGGGAGGGGGCTTGCTCCCGATAGCAGGGTGTCAGTCAGCTTAGCTGTAGCTGAGACACCGCCATCGGGGGCAAGCCCCCTCCCACACTTTTAATGCGGTTTCTTCAGAGGTTCCGAGGTTTACGCCGTTGCGCGATGCAAGCTGGCCAGGAAACCCGCAGCCCCCACGAACAACCCGGCAAACGTACGGTTCACGCGCTTCTGCTGCTTGGGCGTGCGCAACAGGCGCAGGACTTTGGACGCCAACCCCGTATACCCCGCCATTACGACCATATCGACGCTGATCATCGTCGCACCGATGATCAGGTACTGGACCAGCAGCGGCGCCTGCGGATTCACGAACTGCGGCAGCACCGCGAGCATGAACACCAGGGCCTTGGGGTTGCTGGCGTTGACCAGGAAACCCCGGAACATCATCGCCATCGGCTTGCCGAGCGGGCGTATCGCCGCGTCATCGGCCATGTCCATGGGCAAGGCACGCCATTGCTTGACGGCCAGGTACACAAGGTACGCCACACCAAACCATTTGATCGCATAGAACGCGGTCGACGACGCCGCCAGAATGGCACCCAAACCGCCCGCCACCACGGCAATCTGCATTGCCAGGCCCAGTTGCAGGCCAATGGCGTTCCAGTAACCGCGCAGGAAACCGTATTGCAGGCCGCTGGACATTGAAGCGATGGCGCCGGCGCCAGGGGACAGGGAGATGATCCAACTTGCCAGGAAAAAGGCCAGCCACGTGTCGAGTGCCATTGCACACCTCGGTAAAGAGTCAGCGATTGTTGTGCCTTAAGCTAACTCCGCCGACCAGAGGCTGGCTATAGATTTTTACAGGATGTAAACGCTAGCGGTCGCCCGAGAACACATGGGTACCTGGCCAACGCCGCACCGAGCGCTGGAAGAACAGGCTGTTAGGTACCTGTACGATGGCGCTGTCGGTGCCTGCTGCTTCCACTTCGATCAGCGTGGTGTAGAGCAAGTTGATCGCCACTACCCTGCCCTTCACTCCTGGCTTGTCGACGGTATCCACCAACTCGACGATGTCACCGAGGCGAAATGGCCCGACGGTAAAGATCAGGATCGCGCACAGCAGGTTGGACAACACCGACCACATGGCGAAGAACGCCACTGCCGCCACCGCGACAAACCCCGACAGTGCGGTCCACAATACCGTGGCGGACACACCCAGCCGGCCCAGCACAAAGATCAACGCACTGCCCATGATCAGCCAACGCAATCCACCACGCAGCGGCATCAGCAATTGCGGCGGGAACGGGTAGCGCTCACCCAGGCGTGTCAGGCCCTTGGCGACAAACCGCTGGGCGAGGTAGCCGGCCAGCAGGATCAGCAGGATTTGCACGCCGATCCATACAGGCTCGATCCATTGCGCAGGCAACGGCAGTTGCAAGGCTTCCATCAGGACAGCGCCTCCAGCTCCGCTTGCAGGGTTTCCAGCAGTTCGAGGGCTTCCATCCAGGTTTCCTCCAATTGCCCTTCGCGGACCTTGAGCTTGGCCTGTTCAGCCAGCAGGTCGCGCAGCTCATCCTTGCGTGCCGCCTCGTACACGGCGCTGTCACCCAGGCTGGCTTCGATCCTGGCCAGGCGCTCGTGCACCTTGCCCAACTCGGCCTCAAGCTTGTCGGCTTCGCGCTTGTGCGGTGCCAACTGCTGGCGCAGTGCGGCAGCGGCCTGGCGCTGGGCTTTCTTGTCGGTCTTGTCCGGGTTGACCGGGGTGTTGCTGACCGGCGCATTGCGCAGGCGGTAATCCATGAGCCAGCGCGCGTAGTCGTCCAGGTCACCGTCGAACTCTTCGACTTTGCCATCCGCTACCAGCAGGAAGTTGTCGGTGGTGCTCTTGAGCAAGTGGCGATCGTGAGACACCACCAGTACCGCACCGCTGAACTCCTGCAAGGCCATGGTCAGCGCCAGGCGCATTTCCAGGTCGAGGTGGTTGGTCGGTTCGTCGAGCAGCAGCAGGTTCGGGCGGTCCCAGGCAATGAGCGCCAGGGCCAGGCGGGCTTTTTCGCCACCGGAGAAGTTCAGCACCGGCTCATCGATGCGCGCGCCACGAAAGTCAAAGCCACCGAGGAAGTCGCGCAGGGTTTGCTCGCGCTCGGTCGGCGCCAGGCGTTGCAGGTGCAGCAACGGGCTGGCCTTGGCGTCGAGGGAGTCCAACTGATGCTGGGCGAAATAGCCCACCACCAGGTTCTCGCCACGGGTCAGGCGACCGGCCAGGGGTTGCAGCTCGCCCGAGAGGTTCTTGATCAGCGTTGACTTGCCCGCGCCGTTAGGGCCGAGCAAACCAATGCGTGCACCCGGGGTGAGCTGCAGCTTGACCTTCTCCAGGATGGTTTTCTCGCCATAACCCAGGCGGGCATCCGAAAGATCCAGCAAGGGGCTGGAGATCTTCACCGACTCGCGGAACACAAAGTCGAACGGCGAATCGACGTGGGCCGCCGACAGTTCTTCCATGCGCTCCAGGGCCTTGATCCGGCTCTGGGCCTGGCGGGCCTTGGTGGCCTGGGCCTTGAACCGGGCGATGTAGCTTTCCATGTGCGCACGCTGCGCCTGCTGCTTCTCGAACGCCTGCTGCTGCTGGGCCAGGCGCTCGGCACGCGCACGTTCGAACGCGGTGTAGCCGCCACGGTAGAGGGTGATTTTCTTCTGTTCGACGTGGGCGATGTTGTCGACCACGGCGTCAAGGAAATCCCGGTCGTGGGAAATCAGCAGCAAGGTGCCCTGATAGCTCTTGAGGAAGTCTTCCAGCCACAGGATCGCATCGAGGTCCAAGTGGTTGGTCGGTTCGTCGAGCAGCAACAGGTCCGAGGGGCACATCAGCGCCTGGGCCAAATTAAGGCGCATGCGCCAGCCACCGGAGAAGTCGGCGACCGGGCGGTCCATCTGTTCGTTGGTGAAGCCAAGGCCGGCGAGCATCTTGCGGGCGCGGGCGTCGGCGGTGTAGCCGTCGGCACTGTCGAGTTCCGCATGCAGGCGGGCCTGGGCGGCGCCGTCCTGGGCTTTCTCGGCTTCGGCCAGGTCGTGTTGCACCTGGCGCAGACGCAGGTCGCCATCGAGTACGTAGTCGATCGCGATGCGGTCCAGGGTGTCGATCTCCTGGCGCATATGGGCGATGCGCCAGTCGGCCGGCAGCAAGCAGTCCCCGGAATCCGGGGTCAGCTCACCCAGCAGCAGGGCGAACAACGTGGATTTGCCGGCGCCGTTGGCACCGATCAGGCCGGCTTTGTGACCGGCGTGCAGGGTCAGCTCGGCGTCTTCGAGAAGACGTTGCGGGCCACGCTGTAATGTTAGGCTTTGAAGTCGGATCATAATGGCGGCGGAGTCTACCAGCTTCGTTGGCCGCTGGCTTGGGTGTGAATATGTGCGCTGACCTGTGGAGCTTTGCCCTCTCGACTTACGCCCGGCCGGGCGTCGAAACCGTCTGCCTGCGCTTGCAAGAGCAAGGGGCGGACGTGTGCCTGTTGCTTTGCGGCGCGTGGCTGGAACAGCGGGGTGCGGCATTTGAGCCTGAACGTATGCGAACGCTTCAACAGCTGGCCCGTCCGTGGCAGGCACAGGTGATCGAACCGTTGCGGCAGTTGCGTGTGCAATGGCGCGCCATGGCGCAGCAGGATGAGCCCCTGGCGGCGTTACGCGAGCGGGTCAAAGCCCTGGAACTGGATGCCGAACGGCAATTGCTGACGCGCCTGGAAGCGTTGGCGCAGGCATGGCCGAAAGGGGAGACGACTCAACAGAGGTGGTTGGAAGGACTGGCGGCTGAGGATGCCGCCAACCTTGACCATGACGCACTGCAGCAGCTGCGCGTCATGATCACCGGCACTTAGGAAGCGCTGGTTGGGGTGGTGCCTGGCGCTACCGGTGCAGGAGTGCTGCTGGCCGATGCGGTTGGAGCGGTGGACGCTGCGGGGGTTGCAGCAGGTGCAGCAGGTGCAGCTGGCTTGGCCGGTGCTGGTTTTGCAGCAGCAGGCTTTGCAACTGGCTTGGCGGCTGGCTTGACAGCAGCAGGTTTGGCAGCCGGCTTGGCGGCTGGTTTTGCAGCAGCGGTTTTGGCAGCTGGCTTCGCGGCTGGTTTTGCAGCGGCGGTTTTGGCAACTGGCTTCGCGGCCGGTTTTGCAGCAGCAGTTTTGGCAGCTGGCTTCGCGGCTGGTTTTGCTGCAGCGGTTTTAGCAACTGGCTTCGCGGCTGGTTTTGCTGCAGCGGTTTTAGCAACTGGCTTCGCGGCTGGTTTTGCAGCAGCAGTTTTGGCAGCTGGCTTCGCGGCTGGTTTTGCAGCAGCGGTTTTAGCAACTGGCTTCGCGGCTGGTTTTGCAGCAGCGGTTTTAGCAACTGGCTTCACGGCTGGTTTTGCAGTAGCAGTTTTGGCGGCTGGCTTCGCGGCTGGTTTTGCAGCAGCGGTTTTGGCAACTGGCTTCGCGGCCGGTTTTGCAGCAGCAGTTTTGGCAGCTGGCTTGGCGGCTGGTTTTGCAGCAGCGGTTTTGGCAGTTGGCTTGGCGGCTGTTTTTGCAGCAGCAGTTTTGGCAACTGGCTTGGCGGCAGCTTTAGCCGGTGCACGAGCACCCAGCACTTTCGCTACGGCTTCCTTCACACGACCAACGCCCTGGGCCAATTTCAGGCTTTCTTGAGCATCTTTTTTGAGTTGGGAAATGTAGGTGCGGGTTTCAGCTTGACGATCCTTGAGAGCATCCAGCAGGTCTTCGAGTTCTTTTACCGCGTCTTTGGCTTTGGCTTGTGCCTTGGCCTTGCCGGCAGTAGCAGCGTCTTGCAGTTTGGTGCGGGATTTATGCAGCTTTTCTTGCGCTTTACCGCGTTGTTTTTCCAGCTTGGCGAGCAGTTTTTCTGCATCGGCCAACGCTTGGGAACATGCGCTTTCCAGATGTTCGAGCAAGCTGCCCGAAAGTTGTTGGAGTAAATGCAACGGGGTATTTACAGGCTTCTGTTTGGCCGACATGGTTTACCTCCTGGCTGACGTGGGTGCGGCTCATACTAGCCCTCTGCTCTTACCGCCGCTAGGGCATGTTGACAGTATCGTTTGCGTTGCGTTGCAACGTGCGAAAATTCTTATCGATATAACGAAAACAAGCGGCACTTTTTACGCACCGGCACTGGCATAATCCGTCGCACTTTCGGCAGGAGAATGCCCATGTCGCGTTACCTTTTTCTTGTGCTGGGCCTGGCGATTTCTGCGGCCAATGCGAGCGAGCAATCACCGTCAAAAACCACGCCCCAAGACCAGCACGACCTCGCCTACAGCCTGGGCGCCAGCCTCGGTGAGCGTCTGCGCCAGGAAGTCCCGGGCCTGCAGATCCAGGCCTTGATCGACGGCCTCAAACAAGCCTATCAAGGCAAGCCGCTGGTGTTGGATAACGCGCGCATCGAACAGATTCTTGCCCAGCATGAGGCACAGGCCGAAGCCGACGTCCAAACCCCAAAAAGTGAACAGGCGCTCGCCGCCGAGCAGCAGTTTTTAACCAAGGAAAAAGCCGCGAAAGGGGTACGCGAGTTGGCCGATGGAATCCTGCTCACGGAACTGACACCCGGCAGTGGTAACAAGCCTGGCGCGAATGATCAGGTTCAAGTGAACTACGTTGGGCGATTGCCCGATGGCACGGTCTTCGATCAGAGCACACAACCCCAGTGGTTTCGCCTGGACAGTGTGATCAGTGGTTGGAGCAGCGCGTTGCAGCAGATGCCGGTCGGGGCCAAATGGCGCCTGGTGATCCCATCGACCCAAGCCTATGGTGCCGACGGTGCCGGTGAGTTGATCCCGCCCTATACGCCTCTGATATTCGAGATCGAATTGCTCGACACCCGTCACTGACCCAATAAAAAAACGGCGCGCCATGCGCACCGTTTTTTATCTCGCCAGCAATGATCAAGCCTGAGTGGCAGCTTCTTCCTTATGAGCGTTGTGGAGCACCTCGATCAGGCAATCTTCCAGTTCGAAACGCTCATGGAGCAGGCCACCCAACTCCTTGAATTTCTCAGCAACGCACTGGCCGGCATCACACAGGTCGGTGAACGCCAGCAGTTTCTCGGTAATGACATCGATGCGCGGATAAATAGTCTCGGCCAAGTCAAGACCACGCTTATCATCAAAGGCTTCCGCCTCTTTGGTCAGCTGCTCGTAGACACCGAAATGGCCAGCAGACACATAGTCCACCAACACTTCACAGAACTCTTGCAACGGCTTGCGATTCTCAGCCAGCGCCTCGGGCTTGGCGCCAAGAGCATCAAAGGCCCGAACCAGTTCGTGACGTGCCTTCAACCAGCTGTCGATCAGCTTGTGCACCCCACCCCAGCGTTCCTGAGCATTCTGACAACTTTCCAGCATGATGATCTCTCTTCCCTATAGGGGCGCTGCCGCCTGATGCCCACGCAACACTTCAAGGATAAAACAGCAGCGGGACAAGGCCGCGTCTGACAAACGGTTTCGATAACGCGTGCGGGCCAGATTATGCCCCCACGACTATGGCTTCAAGGTACGCAGGAGAGAAAGTTCATACAAGTGTTTAATCCCTTCCTACAAACTGCGGCCTCCGCTCAGCGCCTTGCTGAGCGCAACGGACGACTCAAAAACAGTCGGGAAAACTGCATGACACCGAGGATCAACATGCCCAGGAAGAACAGCAGGCTCCACTCGGGAAGGCTCAGGTCAAACAGCGTCCAGCTTATTTCCATGCAATCGACAGTGCCTTTGACCGTCAATTGCAACGCCTGCCACAGCGACAGGTTTTCGATCATGTGACTGAGACTGGGCCAACAATCGGCGGCTTGATCCGGTGCGGCATTTTGCAGCAGCACCTGCCGTACGGCGGTGATGGCACCCAACAACGCACATGCCATGCTCGTAAACCCATACAGGTAAAAAGTGGAGCGCCTGGGGTTGTGGAGGGCGGCGACCAGATTGATCAGCGTGAAGGCAGCCAGAAAGGCCCGCTGCATCTGACACAGGAAACAAGGGCGTAACGAGGCACCGAACTCAAGATAGAAGGACGCACCCAACGTCAGCGCACCCGCCATGAACGCAAGGAAAAACAAGGAGCGTGAAGGGGCCAAAGACATGCTTTATCCGCATCGCGAGAGGTAGGTCGTTACGTTAGAGGAAAGGCCTGACCCCTTTCAATACGCGCCAGAGCAGACGATTCCGTGAGAACGTAGGGACATCCCGTCAGAGGATGGAAGACTTGAAGCGCATGAGCGTAGGAGTATGCTTCAAAGCCTCTCAGGGCCGGCATATGCGCAGCATTGAAGGGCTGGCTGTCAGACGGATCTGAACCAGCCCTCGACTTCTTTCCTACATCAAACTCGGGCAGGAACTGGCAGCGGAGACGCCAACAAGCGGTTATCCAATAAGCCCAGGCCTTCCTGGAACAGTTGGTTGCTGCGCTCAGTGTCGCCCAACTGGGCCAACAGCCGCGCCAATTCAGCACAGGCCTCGGGATTACGCTGTACCTGCAGGCTGCTTTCCAGGTAATCCCGCGCCTTGCCCCACAGGCTGTTTTGCAGACACAGACGACCCAACGTCAACAACAGGCTGGCATCGCCCGGATGGTCCTTGAGCCAGCCTTCGGCAAATTTCAATTGCCGGGCCGGGTCACTGCCGCGCAGCAGGCCGTAGAGACGAATCAGGTGGCTGTCGTAGCCGCGCTTGATAGCACCGCGCAACGCCTCCTCCGCCTTGGTATCGGCGCCCAATTGACGCAGTTGTTCGGCATAGGCCAAGACCAGTTGCGGCTCCTGGCGCTGGGCGGAAGTGAGTTGTTGCCAAGCCCGCTCAAGAGATTGCAAGCCGGCTTCGCCCTGCTCTTCGCGCTGGGCCGCCAGGCTCAGGTTCTCCCCCCAGGCACGACGCTCCAGTTCGGCCAATTCGCCGGCAGGCAACACCTTGTCCTTGCGCAGCTCCGGCAACAGGCGGATCACCGACGACCAGTCGCCACGCTGCTGGTGCAGGCGCTGCAATTGGCGCAGCACTTGGCCGTTGTGGGGATGACGCTCGTGCATGGCCTGCAAGGTGGTGAGCGCGCCGTCAGTGTCGCCACGGTCCAACTGCAACTGCGCATGGCTCAAGGCAACCGCCAGCTCGGCTTGGGGCTGACGCTCCAGAGCGCGCTCAAGCAAACCGTCCGACTCTTCATAACGGCCCTGCTCATTCGCCGCCCGGGCCGCGCCCAGGTAGTACAGCAATGGCTGGCGCTCGGCTTCGGCGGCACGGTGCAGGTGACGTTCCGCACTGGCCCAACGGCCTTCGGCGAGGTCCATCTGGCCCTGTTCGATGGCAATCTGCACGCGGCGACTGCGGTTACGTCGCGACCACGGGTTAACCACGCCACCCGAGGTGGTGACCAGGCTCAGCAATACGCGGATCAAGTAGATGGCCAGGCCGAAGACAAACACCGCCACCACGGTAGCCCACAGGCTCGACTCGTAGTGCAGCACATGAGGGTAGGTAATCAGCACGTAGCCGGTGTGTTTCGAAATGCCCACAGCCAGTGCCAGGGCGATTGCAATCGCCAGCACCAGGATCACATAGAAACGCTTCATCGGCTCTACTCCTGCTTCGCCGACGTGGCCGCCGGCGTGGACGCTGCCTTGGCTTCGTCAGCAGACAAATGACGACGCTCGAGGTACGCCTGCACTGCGGCCAGGCTCGCCGCCAAATCGGGTGTCACTACCGAGACAGCTTTGGGCTCAAGCTCGGCGATACGCGCCAGCATCGCCTTGCTCTGCGGGTTGTCCTGGTTGAAGTTGTCCTGCAACACGCTGCGTGCTTCACCCAGCGAACGGCTGTACACCGCCGACTCACCATTGAGCGCCGCCCATTGCGCTTGTTCCAGGGCCAGGCTCAGGGCCAGGCGCACTTGGTTCATGCCCTGGCCGGCAAGCAGCGGCCGGATGTTGTCATCAGGGTTGAAGTCGATGCGGAAGTAGCGGGAGATCTGTTCCCACCACTGGCTCCATCGGTTGTCGGTATCGGTGCTCGGGCGCCCTTGGGATGCGGGCTCGGTCAGTTGATACTCGGGGGCAATGGCCGCCAGTTGCACGACCTGATCACGCAAGGCCGCCAATTGCAGATACAGCCCGGTGCGGTCCGGCTGCTCAGTACTGCGCAACGCGGCAAGGCTCTTGGCCAACTGTTCGCGGGCAGCGTAGGAGCCTGGATCGCTTTGCTCGCGAAGAATCTCGTCGGCACCCTGGACCAGCGCCTGGGCGCTGTTGATGTCCTGCAAGGCAGACAAGCGCAAACTCGCCAGGCGAATCAAGTGTTCGGCCTCAGCCAAGCGCCAATCCTTGCGGCTGGCACCCAGCACGGTTTCCAGGCGCTGGCTCAAGCGCTGCTGGTCACCCTGCAACTGGGCCACCAGGCGACGGCGCTCCTCGAGCTCATCCGCACCCGGCAGCTGCGCCAGGCGTGCAGCCAGTTGCTGCTGGCTTTGCTTGAGGGTCTGGGATTGGTCGTCCAGGGTCTGCACTTGGCCCAGCTGTTGCTGGCTGCTGGCTTGCAGGGCACGGACCTGCCAGATCCCCCAACCGCCGGCGGCAACACCCGCAGCGCCAAGCAGCAGGGCGACAACTGCCAGGCCATTGCCGCGGCGCGGCGCGGTGACCGGTGACTCAACCGGCGCATCAAGTGCGGGTTGGGTTTCATCTTTAGGCAAGGCTGTTTCGCTCACGTATCCGTCCTTTGCGTATCAGAGAGTGGGAACGGCATGACTCCGTAACGCCACTAACAAAGCCGCGGCGCTCGCGCCGCGACAATCCACAACTTTTTCTGCGCCAGCGGCCCGCGCCATCTCGGCGACTCGGGGGCTGGGCACGAACAACGGCAGCTGTGCCACCTGTGGCCAATCGGGTCCGGCCAAGGCTTGCAGGTGCAAAAAACCCTGCCCACTGCTGACCACCAGGCCGTTCAAGCGTTCCAACTGGATGCGCCGGGTCAGTACACCCGTGTCGTAAGTCGGCAGGAAACGGCGATACAACTCCAGGTAGTCGACACTAGCACCTTGCTCGCGCAAACGCTCAGCCAGCAGCTCCCGCCCCCCCTCGCCGCGCAGGATCAAAACCCGCGCACCGGGCCGTGCGATAGCCTCGCGCAACGCAGGCAATTGAAGCAAGGCCTCGCTGTCGTCGCCGGTTTGGGGATAGTGAACGCAGAGGCCGTGATCAGCCAGGACCTGCGCGGTGGCCGCACCGACGCTGAACCACGACAGTTGCGGCCAGGCTTGATCCAACTGTTGTATGGCAAGCCGCGCCGCCGGTTTGCTCACCACGATCACCGCACAATAGCGGCCAAGATCGCCGAAGATGGCCTGTTGTTCGGGGGTAACGGGTAACGGCTCGATGTCCAGCAAAGGCAGGCTGCTGCTGAGGATACCGGCTTCGGACAACGCCGCCGCCAGGGCCGCCGATTCCTCGGCAGGCCGTGTCAGCAGCACTCGCCAGTCGGTCACTGCGGGCCGGCCTCGCCGTAGACCTTTTGCAGAATGGCGCCAGCCCCCTTGTCCAACAGCTCTTCAGCCACCTGGACACCCAGGGCGACGGCATCACGTTGCGGACCACGGACTTCGGCAGTCAGCAGAGTGCCCCCTTCCGGATCCCCAACCAGGCCACGCAGCCACAGGTTTTCACCTTCGAGCACGGCGTAACAGGCGATCGGCACCTGACAGCCACCGTTAAGGTGCTTGTTCAGGGCGCGTTCGGCCGTGACGCGCACTTCAGTATCGTGGTGATCCAGGGGTTTGAGCAGAGCGTGGATTTCACTGTCGGCGGTGCGGCATTCAATGCCCACGGCGCCTTGCCCACCAGCAGGCAGACTGTCTTCGACGCTGATGGCCGAGGTGATGCGGTCTTCGAAGCCCAATCGGATCAGGCCGGCGGCAGCGAGGATGATCGCGTCATACTCACCGGCATCGAGCTTGGCCAGGCGGGTGTTGACGTTGCCACGCAGGAAGCGAATCTGCAGGTCCGGACGACGGGTCAACAATTGTGCCTGGCGACGCAGGCTGGAGGTGCCGACAATGCTGCCCAGAGGCAAGTCATCCAAGGACGCGAAGGTGTTGGAAACGAAGGCATCACGCGGGTCTTCACGTTCACAGATGCAAAACAGGCCCAGGCCTTCGGGGAAGTCCATGGGCACATCTTTCATTGAATGCACAGCGATGTCGGCTTCGTTTTCCAGCAGCGCTGTTTCCAGTTCCTTGACGAACAGGCCCTTGCCGCCGATCTTCGACAGCGGCGAGTCCAGCAGCTTGTCGCCGCGACTGACCATGGGCACCAGGGTCACCTTGAGGCCGGGATGGGCCTGCTCAAGACGTGCTTTGACGTATTCGGCCTGCCACAAGGCCAGGGCGCTTTTACGGGTGGCGATGCGGATTTCGCGAGAGGACATGGATCAATCCGTACTGAATAGATACGGCAGATAATAACAGCTCAGGCAAATACGCTTTGATTTGAATCAGCAAGTGCGGGGCCTCCCTGGCCACGTCGCACCGGGATAATGAATACAGTCTCGCCAAAACCCCCGGGCTAAAGCTGCTGCATCATCTTGCGCACGCCGGCGACATGGCGTCGGCTGACAATCAACGCATCCCCGTTAAGCCCTTTGAGGAACAACTGAAAGTGCCCGAGGGGCGTGCGCTGCAGGCGCTCGATCCGCTCGCGGGCCACTAGCGCGTTACGGTGAATACGCACGAAGCGGTCACCGAACTCATCCTCAAGGGCCTTGAGCGGCTCATCTAGCAACACTTCACCGGCCTCATGTCGCAAGGTCACGTACTTGTGATCGGCAATGAAGTAGACCACCTGGTTCAAAGGGATCAGCTCGATGCCTTTGCGTGTGCGGGCACTGATATGGCTGCGCGGCCCGTTACCACTTTGGGCGGCCGGCTGGGTCAGGGCAGCAAGCTGGGTGCGGTTGGGGCGTTCAGCTTTCTTCAGGGCCCTGAGCAAGGCTTCGGCAGTCACCGGCTTGACCACGAAGCTGACACCACTGGCCTCCAGTGTCTGCGCGGCAAACTCTTCCTGCGCCGCAAATAACACCACGGCGGGTGGCGATTCGCGCTCACTCAGTCGGGCGGCAACTTGCAGGCCATCAAGGCCCGGCATACGGATATCGAGCAACACCACGTCCGGCTTGAGGCTGTCGATCAACGTCAACGCCTCCTCTCCGCTGGTGGCACTCGGTTCAAGGACTGTATAACCCTCGAGATCACTGACCAAACGGCTCAGTCGCTCGCGGGCTTGGGGTTCGTCATCAACGATCAGGACATTCATATAGCGCTGGATTCCTGCGTGAGTCTCGCACAAGGATAGCGTAGACAGGTGCGGTGACTTGCGTCACAGCGATCCACGCTAAGACTAGCGCGAGCGGCAAAAAGTGCCCTGACAGCGGCACCCATATTTACCCGGACCTGTTCAATAGCGCCCAAGACCTGCTGCCTTCGGGCATCGTCGCAGGGTTTGCTGATGCACAATCCGAATACCCCCCTTTTAAATGGATAGTCAGGCTCTGACCGCATTACCCGACTTTGGTGCATTCACACACTATCAGTCCAACTGTAGACGCTCGCCGAGACGATATTGCTCAATCGTCAAATATCGTATCAATAAGCAGCTGCCTCCAGTCTCGTCCTGGACGCGGTCGGCGGCAAGGCACTTAGCCATCCTTTGCACAAATAAAAATGCCGACGACCCGCAGCACCGCCTCCAAGGGCAACCCTGTTATTATCGCCGCCACACTTTCATGCCTCTTAATAAGCAGACCACGAGCGAATCCATGAGCACCGACAAGACCAACCAGTCCTGGGGCGGCCGCTTCAGTGAACCCGTCGACGCCTTCGTCGCCCGCTTCACCGCCTCCGTCACCTTTGACCAGCGCCTGTACCGCCACGACATCATGGGCTCCATCGCCCATGCGACGATGCTGGCCAAGGTCGGCGTGCTGACCGACGCCGAGCGCGACAGCATCATCGATGGCCTGACCACCATCCGCGGTGAGATCGAAGCCGGTACGTTCGACTGGCGTGTCGACCTGGAAGACGTGCACATGAACATCGAGGCCCGCCTCACCGACCGTATCGGTGTGACCGGCAAGAAACTGCACACCGGTCGTAGCCGTAACGACCAGGTGGCCACCGACATCCGCCTGTGGCTGCGCGACGAAATCGACCTGATCCTGGCCGAAATCACCCGCTTGCAGAAAGGTTTGCTGGAGCAGGCTGAGCGTGAGGCGGACACCATCATGCCCGGCTTCACCCACCTGCAAACCGCACAACCGGTGACCTTCGGTCACCACCTGCTGGCCTGGTTCGAAATGCTCAGCCGCGACTACGAGCGCCTGGTGGATTGCCGCAAGCGCGCCAATCGCATGCCGCTCGGCAGCGCCGCCCTGGCCGGCACCACGTACCCGATCGACCGTGAGTACACCGCACAACTGCTGGGCTTCGACGCCGTCGGCGGCAACTCTCTGGACGGCGTATCGGACCGCGATTTCGCCATCGAATTCTGCGCCGCCGCCAGCATTGCGATGATGCATCTGTCGCGTTTCTCCGAAGAGCTGGTGCTGTGGACCAGTGCGCAATTCCAGTTCATCGACCTGCCGGACCGCTTCTGCACCGGCAGCTCGATCATGCCGCAAAAGAAAAACCCCGACGTGCCCGAGCTGGTGCGTGGCAAGAGCGGCCGTGTATTCGGCGCACTGATGGGCCTGCTGACCCTGATGAAAGGCCAGCCTTTGGCCTACAACAAGGACAACCAGGAAGACAAGGAACCGCTGTTCGACGCCGCCGACACCCTGCGCGATTCGCTGCGCGCGTTTGCCGACATGATCCCGGCGATCAAGCCCAAGCATGCGATCATGCGTGAAGCGGCCCTGCGCGGTTTCTCCACGGCGACTGACCTGGCGGACTACCTGGTACGCCGTGGCCTGCCGTTCCGCGACTGCCACGAGATCGTTGGCCATGCGGTGAAGTACGGCGTGGACACCGGCAAGGACCTGGCGGAAATGAGCCTGGAAGAACTGCGCCAGTTCAGTGACCAGATCGAACAGGACGTGTTTGCCGTGTTGACCCTGGAAGGCTCGGTGAATGCCCGTAACCACGTGGGCGGTACCGCGCCGGCGCAGGTGAAGGCAGCCGTCTTGCGCGGCCAGGCCCTGCTCGCCAGTCGCTAAAAAAATGTGTGAGGGGGGCAAGCCCCCTCACACACTTGATCACTTTTTGGCCGCATTCATCGCCATGAACGCCGGCATCGCTGCTTCCCTGTCCGCCGCCACCTTCTGCGCATTGGGCATGGCAGGCAGCCTCTCCAGAAACAGCTTCTCGCCCACCGCACAGGCGAGGTTCACGCTGTACATGAAGCCGCTGCAAGCGTTATAGCCCGCCTGGCCAGCAGCATCACCTGCCTGAATGGGGGTAGACTGGCGCCCTTTCCTTGAGGAGCCTGCCATGAGCGAGCCGACCGATATCGACAGCGACGAAGAAGAGTTCACCGAAAACACCTTGATCGAAGCGATCGAAAACCAGATCGAAAGCGACAACCCACCTGCCGCCAAGGCCACTTTCAACAAACTGACTCTGGTGGGTTATGAGCGTGAGGAGATCCTGAATCTCATGGCTCATGTGTTGGCTTTCGAGATCGACGCGATGCTGGATGATGACCGCGCATTCAATACCGAATGGTATGAAACAGCGCTGCGGGCACTGCCTGAGCTGCCTCCCGAAAAGGAATAATCCCGGCACACCGCAACACGCTGGACAGTTCGGCAAAGTGCGTTCACCTTATGGTCTGCTAGCCTCTAATAAATTTTAGAAAGTCTGGAGTCCTTATGTCGTATACCCCTGAGTTGGTTGCCGAACTGGAAATCCTTGCACTCTTCAACCTGGGTAGCTCCCAGGAAGGTCTGAAAGTCCACCAGACCGCCGCTCCCACTGCCATCGCTGCTGCCCGGCGCCTGTATGACAAAGACTTGATCGACCAGCCAGATGGCGGTTATCTGACCAGCCTTGGCCGGGATGCTGCCGAGCACGCACAAAGCCTGCTGACTATTCTGACGACCGCCGCGACCAAAGAAGCCGCCTGATACTTGATACCGCCCATGGAGTCCGCCCCGTGCGGATTCCGAGGGCGTTGCTGTGGGAGCGAGAAAATTCTGACGTCAAAAACCATTTCCCTCTAAACCTCCTGCACTACTGAATGTAAACTCCTACATGGCCGCCCATGTCGGGCCCTGCGAGCCACCGAGTTCGACATGACCCGCACCCATGAAATCCGCCCTGACCTGGACGAAGGCATCGACCGCAAGGTGCTGGCCCAATTGCGCGCGCGCTTCATGGCCCTCAATGAAGGTCGCATGGCTCGTGCCGTCGAAGGGCTGACGCCGCGCCAGCAAAGCGTGCTGACCCTGCTGCCGCTGTTTTTTCACGTCAATCATCCGCTGTTGCCAGGTTACGTATCGGGCAGCACGCCAGCCGGGCTGTCGAACTTCGAGCCCGACGCCCAGGCCCTGACCGAAGCCCAGCGCTTGACCCGCTCGTTCTCTTACAAGCCGCGTACGGTTAATCAACCCAAACCGATCCATGGCCTGTTCCTGATGGGCAGCCTCGGCACCCTGGCCCAGGCCGATCAGAGTGACATGGATGTGTGGGTGTGCCACGCCCCCGACCTGGGTGAAAACGAGCTCGCGGAGCTGCGCAAAAAATGCCAACTGCTGGAAGCCTGGGCCCTCACGATGGGCGCCGAGGCACACTTCTTCCTGATCGAGCCGACGCGCTTCGTACTCGGCGAGCGCGATACGCAGCTGAGCTCCGACGACTGCGGCACGACCCAGCACTACCTGTTGTTGGACGAGTTCTACCGCACAGCCATCTGGCTGGCCGGGCGCACGCCGATCTGGTGGCTGGTGCCGGTGTATGAAGAAACCCGCTATGCGGAATTCACCCACACACTGATCTCAAAACGTTTTATCCGCGCCGATGAAACCCTCGACCTCGGCCACCTGGCGCGCATCCCTCCCGGTGAATTCATTGGTGCCGGGCTGTGGCAACTGTTCAAGGGCATCGAGTCGCCGTACAAATCGGTACTCAAGCTGCTGCTGACCGAGGTCTACGCCAGCGAGCACCCGAACGTGCATTGCCTGAGCCTGCGCTTTAAGCGCGCGGTGTTCGCCAACCAGATGGACCTGGATGAGCTGGACCCGTACATCGTGGTGTACCGCCGTATCGAGGAATACCTCCGGGCACGCAACGAGCCCGAGCGCCTGGAACTGGTGCGCCGCGCCTTGTACCTGAAGGTCAACCGCAAACTCAGCGCCGGTCAGCGCAATGCCAGCTGGCAACGGCTGTTGCTGGAACGCCTGGCCCATGAGTGGGGCTGGGACCAGCGCCAACTGGCGCTGCTGGACAGCCGCAGCCAGTGGAAAGTACGCCAGGTGGCCTCCGAGCGCCGGGCCCTGGTCAGCGAGCTGAACTACAGCTATCGCTTCCTGACCCAATTCGCCCGTACCGAACAGACCGTCAGCCTGATCAACAAGCGTGACCTCAATGTGCTCGGTCGGCGCCTGTACGCTGCCTTTGAACGCAAGGCGGGCAAAGTCGAATTCATCAACCCCGGCATCGCCCCGGACCTGGCCGAAGACACCCTGACCCTGGTGCAATCGCCCAACCGCAAGGAGCCCGGCCAGCACCACTGGGGCCTGTACAACGGCAACCTCACGGCCCTGGAGTGGGAGCACTTCGCGCCGATCAAGCGCAGCCGCGACCTGCTGGAAATGCTCACCTGGTGCCACCGCAACGGCGTCATCGACAGCAGCACCCGCCTGGCGCTGCACCCCGGCACCAGCGACATGACCGAATTCGAGCTGTTCAACCTGCTGGGCAGCCTGCAACAGACGATCGCCCTCCCCCTGGCCAGCGTTGATGAAGCGCGCCTGCTGCGCTCGGCGGTGCCCGAGGAAGTGTTGCTGCTGATCAACGTCGGCGTCGACCCACTCAAGCATCATCGCGACCTCAATATCCTGATGACGACGGAGCGCACCGACTCCCTGAGTTATGCCGGTGTGCGCGACAACCTCGTACTGACCCTGGACCAGGTCACCCTCAACAGTTGGAACGAGGTGATGGTCAGCCGCTACGACGGCCCGCACGCCCTGCTCGATTGCCTGCGCGACTACCTCAATCAACTGCCGTCAGATCACTTGCCACGCCTGCGGGTACGCTGTTTTTGCCATAACCGTGCGCAATTCATTGCCCAGCGCGTGGAAGAAGTCTTCGATACCGCGCAAAACCTGCTGCTGGGTCAAGGCAACCACCGCTACTTGCTCCAAGTGCAGCAGCACTATCACGTGATGGAGTTGATGCCGGGCCAGGCCACCCACGTATCGCTGGCGACCCAGGATGCACTGGTCGCCTATCTCAGCGAGGAGCTGGCCAGCTACAGCCCGCTGCATCTGGATGCCATGGCCCTGGAAGACCACGACCTGGCGCTGTTGCTGCCCATGGGCATGGCCGATTGCGTGCAGGTGTTCTACCGGGTCAACGAAGGCTTCGCCGAGCTGTATGTGCTGGATGAGTTCAACGCGCTCTGGCAGCAGAGCTTGCCGTTTCATGATGAGCAGAGCCTTTTGGCACCGCTGCAGCGCTTTTTGCAGTCGATCATCTATCGACGGGAAGCGCTGTCGCCTTTGGATACGCAACAACCGTTGGGTGAGGTGCAAACCTTGTACTACCAACTGTTGCCGTCGGGAGGCACGCGCGCGCGCGGCGTCGAACCGCGGCCGGCCCCGCAGAACCCCGCGAACAAACCGTTTTATGACGTGCAGGCGATTATCGGCAAGGCAGCGCCAGGCCAAGTGGGCATTACCCTTTACTGCAATCAGCGGGAGTTTTCAGAACTGGAATTCGGCGACCAGCTCTTTGCCGTGGTCGCCCAGGAGATCGTCGGTCAACGCCGGGAAGCCGAGCGCTACCGCTGCTACATCACCGACCTCGACCTGTCGGGGCTGCTCGGTGATGTGCAAAGCCCAAGCAATTTGTATCTGCGCTACAAGGCCGAGCTGGAGCTCGCGCTGAATGAAGCGCTGAGCCAGATTTAGAGAGGGAAGGCACCGCCATCTTTCGGCTGGCCTTCAACGCTGAGCAGTTCAAGCTTGAGGGTCTTGCCACCCGGTGCCGGCCAATCGATGTGCTGCCCTACCTGCAAGCCAAGCAAGGCACTGCCCACCGGGGCCAGGACCGAAATCTTGCCTGCATCTGCGTTCGCATCTTTCGGGTAGACCAGGGTCAGGTGGTAGTCCTTGCCGCTGCCTTGCTCACGGCAATGCACGCTGGAGTTCATGGTCACGACCGTTGCAGGCACTTCATCGTGGCCAACCACTTCTTCGGCGCGGTCGAGTTCGGCTTGCAGCGCAATAACGCCCGGCTGCGTCTCGTCCATACGGTCGATCAATTGCTCAAGACGCTGCACATCAAGACGGGTGAGGATGATGGAAGGTGCGGTCATGATTCAGGCAGACTCCTTTTTTCTGCACAAAAAAGCAAAACCCCGCCAGGAAAAGGCGGGGTTCTCACGGGCCTCGATGAGTTGAGGCGTACCCGGACACTATCACAGCAGCGCAAATAAACAAGACAGGCTCAAGACGCCGCCTTGCGTTGCTCGGCCTGGGCCACGATCACTCGGCGCCGCTGATCATCGGCGGAGCGCCATTCACGGATGTCTTCCACATGGCGGAAGCAGCCGAGGCAGACTTTTTGCTCGTCCAGGCGACACAAACTGATACAAGGTGACGGCACCGCCGGGCTGACATTACTGAACAGCGGCTTGGGCGGGCGTACGAGTGCAGGCTGGCTCACGATCAGATCTCGTCAAAGTCCAGCTCGGCGCCGGTATATTCGTGGACCAGGCGCGTGAGCATCTCGCCCAACAACTCTTCACTCTTGTCGCACTGCCATTTGCCGCTTTCTTCGTCGTAGTCGAAGTGAACGCCACCGGAGCGCGCCGCCAGCCACAGCTGACGCAGCGGTTCCTGGCGACTGAAGATCAGTTGCTGGCCACTCTCGAACTTGACGGTCAGCACGCCGGCCGAGTTTTCCAGGTCCACATCCAGGCCGCTATCGTCAAAAATATCTTCCAGCGCCTGCTGGGTCGCATCCACCAGGTCGTGAAAACGGGCTTCGGTCAAACTCATTGTGGCAACCTCAAAAGTGTCTGGTTTTGCTCAAGCGCCGCACGATACGGGCGAGCCTCGCCGATTGCAAAGGATACCGATTTCAGCACGATTGACGGCGTGAAATATCCTCAACCAGCGTAGTCCGCTTCCCGACCATCTCGGCAAACCCCCGCCGGACGGGTATTTCAGCGCATAGGCAAGCTGGCGGGTGGTCGGTATACTCGGGCGCAATTAATGCATATTCAAGGATTTCGCCATGAAGCGCCTGATCTCTTCCCTTGCTGCGCTCGTCGCGGTCGCTTGCCTCGTTAGTGCCTGTGGTCAAAAAGGCCCGCTGTACCTGCCCGATGACAGCAAAGACCCGAATGAACAGGCGCAATCGTCGCAAAAGCCATCCAAAGCGCATAAGCACGACACCTACGAATAAGGGAACTCCATGGACGCTTTTAACTACCGGGACGGCGAGCTGTTCGCGGAAGGCGTGGCGTTGTCCGCGATTGCCCAGCGCTTTGGTACCCCGACCTACGTGTACTCCCGTGCGCATATCGAAGCCCAATACCGCTCGTTCGCCGACCCTCTCGAGGGCGTACCGCACCTGGTGTGCTACGCAGTCAAGGCCAACTCCAACCTGGGTGTACTGAATGTCCTGGCGCGTCTGGGCGCCGGTTTCGACATCGTCTCCCGTGGCGAGCTGGAACGGGTCCTGGCCGCCGGCGGCCAGCCCGACAAGATCGTGTTCTCCGGCGTCGGCAAGAGCCGCGAGGACATGCGCCGGGCCCTGGAAGTCGGCGTGCATTGCTTCAATGTCGAATCCACCGACGAACTGGAGCGCCTGCAAGTCGTCGCGGCCGAGATGGGCGTTCGTGCGCCGATCTCCCTGCGCGTCAACCCGGACGTCGATGCCGGCACCCACCCGTACATTTCCACCGGTCTCAAAGAGAACAAATTCGGCATCGCCATTGCCGACGCCGAAGACGTGTACATCCGCGCCGCCCAGCTGCCGAACCTGGAGGTGCTGGGTGTCGACTGCCATATCGGCTCGCAACTGACCACACTGCCACCGTTCCTGGATGCCCTCGACCGCCTGCTGGCATTGATCGACCGCCTGGGCGAATGCGGCATCTACCTGCACCACATCGACCTCGGCGGTGGCGTGGGCGTGCGTTATCGCGATGAAGAGCCCCCGGCGATCGCCGACTATATCCAGGCCGTGCGTGAGCGCATCGAAGGCCGCGACCTGACGCTGATGTTCGAGCCGGGCCGCTATATCGTCGCCAACGCCGGCGTGTTGCTGACCCAGGTCGAGTACCTCAAGCACACCGAGCACAAGGACTTTGCCATCGTCGACGCGGCGATGAACGACCTGATCCGCCCTGCGCTGTACCAGGCCTGGATGAATGTCACCGCGGTGACGCCTCGCAACAGCGAAGTGCGCGCCTATGACATCGTCGGCCCGATCTGCGAGACCGGTGACTTCCTGGCGAAGGATCGTCAACTGGCCCTGGAAGAAGGCGACCTGCTGGTCGTGCATTCGGCCGGTGCCTACGGGTTTGTCATGAGTTCCAACTACAACACCCGCGGGCGTACCGCCGAGGTGCTGGTGGACGGTGATCAAGCGTTTGAAGTGCGTCGCCGCGAGACGGTAGCCGAGTTGTATGCTGGCGAAAGCCTGCTGCCGGAGTAAGCCATGCTGCTGCGTTTTACCAAGATGCACGGGCTGGGCAACGATTTCATGGTCCTCGACCTGGTCAGCCAGCACGCGCACATCCTGCCCAAGCACGCTAAACAGTGGGGCGACCGGCATACCGGGATTGGTTTCGACCAATTGTTGATCGTCGAGGCGCCAAGCAACCCGGAGGTGGATTTCCGTTATCGGATCTTCAACTCCGACGGCTCCGAAGTGGAACAGTGCGGCAACGGTGCGCGCTGCTTTGCACGCTTTGTGCTGGACAAGCGCCTGACCGCCAAGCGGCAGATTCGCGTCGAGACCAAGAGCGGTGTGATCGAGCTGGATATCCGCAGCGACGGCCAGATCAGCGTCAACATGGGCGCGCCACGCCTGGTGCCGGCGGATATTCCGTTCCAGGCCAGCGAGCAGGCCACCAGCTATGCAGTGGATGTCGACGGCAAGATCGTCGACCTGGCGGCCGTCTCCATGGGCAACCCCCATGCCGTGCTGCGGGTCAACGACATCAACACTGCGCCCGTGCATGAACTGGGGCCGAAGATCGAACACCACCCGCGCTTTCCGGCGCGGGTCAATGTGGGCTTCCTGCAGGTGATCGACCGTTCCCGCGCGCAATTGCGTGTGTGGGAACGCGGCGCCGGCGAAACCCAGGCCTGCGGTACAGGTGCTTGCGCCGCTGCCGTGGCCGCGATCAGCCAGGGGTGGATGGATTCGCCGCTGTTGATCGACCTGCCCGGTGGACGCTTGTCCATCGAATGGGCAGGCCCTGGCCACCCGGTGATGATGACCGGGCCGGCCTCGCGCGTATACGAAGGACAGGTCCGTCTATGAGTGAGCCAAGCCAATGACCGATAAGCCTCAAGTGCCCGCACAAGCAACCCCGAGCGAAAGTCTGGAGGCCGCTGCCGTCGCGGCGTACCTTGAGGCTAATCCGGACTTCTTCGTCGAACACGAAGAACTGCTGCCGGCCCTGCGCATCCCCCACCAGCGTGGCGATACCGTATCGCTGGTGGAGCGACAGATGAAGATCCTGCGCGAGCGCAATATCGAAATGCGCCACAAGCTCTCGCACCTGATGGATGTCGCCCGCGACAACGACCGTCTGTTCGAGAAAACCCGCCGCCTGATTCTTACCCTGATGGACGCCGGCAGCCTGGAAGAAACGGTGATTGCCGTGGAAGACAGCCTGCGCCAGGACTTCCAGGTGCCTTTTGTCAGCCTGATCCTGTTCAGCGACAACCCGATGCCGGTAGGTCGCTGGGTCAGCGGCAACGACGCACAAACCGCGATCGGCGGCTTGCTTTCCGAAGGCAAGACCATCAGCGGCACCTTGCGCGAGCATGAACTGGACTTCCTGTTCGGCGCCGAACAGCGCAAGCAGATCGGCTCTACCGCCGTAGTCGCCCTCAGCCATCAAGGCCTGCACGGCGTACTGGCCATTGCCAGCCGCGATCCCGCGCACTACAAAAGCTCGGTGGGCACGCTGTTCCTGACCTATATCGCCGAAGTGCTGGGCCGAGTATTGCCGCGCTTCACCACCGCCCTTCGCGCGGTGCGCTAGCCATGGAACGGCAACTGGACGCTTATTGCGCTCACCTGCGCAACGAGCGCCAGGTGTCGCCCCATACGCTGGAAGCTTACCGACGGGACTTGAACAAGGTCCTGGCCTACTGCGAAAAACAGCAGATCGCCAGTTGGAAGGCCCTGGATATCCAGAGCCTGCGCAGCCTGATCGCAAGGTTGCACCAGGCGGGCCAGTCCTCACGCAGCCTGTCGCGCCTGCTGTCGGCGGTGCGTGGCCTCTATCACTACCTCAATCGCGAAGGCCTCTGCGACCACGACCCCGCCAATGGCCTGGCTCCGCCGAAAGGCGAGCGACGCCTGCCCAAGACCCTGGATACCGACCGCGCCTTGCAATTGCTCGATGGCGCCGTGGAGGACGACTTCCTCGCCCACCGCGACCAGGCGATCCTCGAACTGTTCTACTCTTCAGGCCTGCGCCTGTCGGAGCTGACGGGGCTGAACCTCGATCAACTGGACCTGGCCGACGGCCTGGTGCAGGTGCTCGGCAAGGGCAGCAAGACCCGGGTGCTGCCGGTGGGCAGGAAAGCCCGCGAAGCCCTGCAAACCTGGCTGCCGCTGCGCGCCCTGGCCAACCCGGTGGACGACGCGGTGTTTATCAGCCAGCAAGGCCGGCGCCTGGGGCCACGGGCCATCCAGGTTCGGGTCAAGGCCGCGGGCGAGCGCGAGCTGGGGCAGAACCTGCACCCGCATATGCTGCGGCACTCCTTTGCCAGCCATATGCTGGAATCGTCCCAGGATCTGCGCGCCGTGCAGGAACTGCTCGGCCATTCCGACATCAAGACCACGCAGATCTACACCCATCTGGACTTCCAACACCTGGCAACGGTCTACGACAGCGCCCATCCACGGGCCAAACGCATCAAGGGCGGCGACTCATGAGTATCAAGCTGATCACCTTCGACCTGGACGACACGCTCTGGGACAACGTACCCGTCATCATCGGCGCCGAAGCGTCGATGCGCGAATGGCTGGCCACCCACGCCGCCAAAGTTGGCGACCTGCCCCTGGAGCATTTTGCCAGCCTTCGCCAGCAGGTACTGCAACGTCATCCCGAACTCAAACACCGCATCAGCGTCCTGCGCCACCGAGTCTTGATGCATGCGTTTGAAGAGGCCGGTTACCCACAGCCTGAGGCCACGGAAATGGCCGATGTGTGTTTCGAAGCGTTCATTCACGCCCGCCATCAGCTCACGCCATTCCCAGAAGCCGAGCCGATGCTGCAAGCACTGCGCCAGCACTTTCTGCTGGGTGTGATCACCAATGGCAATGCCGATGTGCAGCGTGTTGGCCTGGCGGACTATTTTCACTTTGCGCTGCGCGCTGAAGATATTGGCATCGCCAAGCCGGATGCGCGGCTGTTCCAGGAAGCGCTGCAGCGCGGCGGAGTAGATGCCAGTGCGGCGGTGCATGTTGGCGACCACCCCGGGGACGACATTGCTGGGGCGCAGCAGGCGGGGCTGCGGGCGGTGTGGTTTAACCCGTCGGACAAGGTGTGGGAAGGGGATAAACTCCCGGACGCACAGATTCGCAGCCTGACGGAGTTGCCGGCGTTACTTCGTAGCTGGCAGTAATACGGGTGAGAAAAATGTGGGGGGGGGCTTGCTCCCGATAGCGGTGTATCAGTCTCCCGATGTATTGACTGACCTACTGTAATCGGGAGCAAGCCCCCTCCCACACTTGATTGGGGGGTGACCTGTAGCCGGTTATTACAGGCATGAAAAAACCCGCAGCGACGGCGGGCTTTTTCTTGCAAGCAGGTGGCTGACCTTAGATAGGTCGGCTGCCGTACTTGTTATCCGGCTTCTTGGGCGGGTCTGCAACCACATTGGGCTCGACTTCAACCACTTTGCCGCCTTTGGCAAGAAACTCTTCCATCGCACGGGCCAGCGCATCGCGCTCTTTATTCTTGGCTTCAACGCTCGGCAATTCATCTACCGAAACAGCAGCCTTGGCTTTGCCCTTGGCTTTGGGAGCCGCGTCATCGCCACCACCGTCATCGGCCTCGTCAGCAACGTCGTCAACTGCTGCCGCATCAAGACTATCTTCGGCCTCGTCGTCGTCACCTACTTCGAGGTCGTCGTTTTCCAGATCATCGTCGCTCATGTTCTACCTCATGACTTGCGAAAAGCAGATTAGTTATAGCCCAGCTTCATCCTCTGTCGAGGTCACCGGGGAAAAATCAACATCCACCGGATAACCAGTGGCTTATGCCCCATCACCGTGCAAGGTGGCGAGGACTTTACGAGCACCGCCATGATCACGGTGCTCGCCCAGATAAACACCTTGCCAGGTCCCTATCGCCAAGCGGCCGGCCTTGACCGGCAAACTCAGCTGGCAGCCCAGGAGACTGGCCTTGAAGTGCGCCGGCAGGTCATCCGGACCTTCGTCGTTGTGTTCGAACCCGGCGCGGCCCTGCGGCACCAGCGAGTTGAAAAAACGCTCGAAGTCACGACGAACCGCCGGATCGGCATTCTCGTTGACGGTCAACGAGGCCGAGGTGTGCTGCAGCCACAGATGTAACAGGCCCACGCGGCAGGCCTTCAGTTCAGGCAAACCGGCAAGCAACTCGTCAGTCACCAGGTGAAAGCCCCGGGGCTTGGCCCGCAGGGTAATCAGGGTCTGTTGCCACATACAGTTCTCCGCCCATCGGCGCGCATTCTAGCGCGCTCTGGGAAAAAACAAAGTGCCGAATACGCCTACATGCCTGTAAGACATTCGCACGGTGGAAAGTGCATGACAAACTCTGCGCAAAAACCGGCACAGCTTGTTATGACTGACAAACGCCAGGCAAAAAAATGCCCGGCAAGCCGGGCATCTTTTTTTCGCGTACTTACAGGTTGTAGCCGCGTTCGTTGTGTTGCGCCAGGTCGAGGCCGACAGCCTCTTCCTCTTCGGTGACACGCAGGCCCATGACCATGTCCAGCACCTTGAGGATGACGTAGGTGACGATGGCCGTGTAGATCACGGTGAAGCCGACACCTTTGCACTGGATCCAGACTTGAGCTGCAATGTCAGTCACGGTGCCGAAGCCGCCCAATGCAGGGGCTGCAAACACACCGGTGAGGATCGCACCGACGATACCGCCGATACCGTGCACGCCGAATGCGTCCAGGGAGTCGTCATAGCCCAGTTTGCGCTTGAGGCTGGTGGCGCAGAAGAAACAGATCACACCGGCCACCAGGCCGATCACCAGAGCGCCCATCGGGCCAACAGTGCCAGCGGCCGGCGTAACGGCTACCAGACCAGCCACGACACCCGAGGCGATGCCCAGTGCGCTTGGCTTACCGTGAGTGATCCACTCGGCGAACATCCAGCCCAGGGCTGCAGCAGCGGTAGCAATCTGAGTCACCAGCATCGCCATACCGGCGGTGCCGTTGGCCGCAGCCGCAGAGCCGGCGTTGAAGCCGAACCAGCCAACCCACAGCATGGCAGCACCCACCAGGGTGTAGCCCAGGTTGTGAGGCGCCATTGGTGTGGTCGGGAAGCCTTTACGCTTGCCGAGCACGATGCACGCCACCAGGCCAGCAACACCGGCATTGATGTGCACCACGGTGCCGCCGGCGAAGTCCAGCACGCCCCAGTCCCATAGCAGGCCACCGTTGCCGCTCCACACCATGTGGGCGATTGGCGCATAGACCAGAGTGAACCAGATAGCCATGAAGATCAGCATGGCGGAGAACTTCATGCGTTCGGCGAACGCACCGACGATCAGTGCCGGGGTGATGATGGCGAAGGTCATCTGGAAGGTGATGAACACTGCTTCCGGGAACAGCGCAGCCGGCCCGGTGATGCTGGCCGGGGTCACACCCGCCAGGAACGCCTTGCCCATGCCGCCGAAGAAGGAGTTGAAGTTGACCACACCCTGTTCCATACCCGTGGTATCGAACGCGATGCTATAGCCGTAGACGACCCACAGGATGCTGATCAGGCCCGTGATGGCGAAGCACTGCATCATTACCGAAAGAATGTTTTTGGAGCGCACCATGCCGCCGTAGAACAGCGCCAGGCCTGGAATGGTCATGAACAGCACCAGCGCAGTGGATGTGAGCATCCAGGCGGTGTCGCCGGAATTGAGGACTGGAGCAGCCACTTCGTCTGCCGCCATGGCCAGGCTTGGCATTACGATGGACAACAGGGCTCCGAGCCCTGCGAATTTACGCAGAGTCATATTGTTTTCTCCTGGGGCGTTGGGGTTTGGCGGCTTAGATTGCGTCGGTATCGGTTTCGCCGGTACGGATGCGAATAGCCTGTTCCAGATTGACCACGAAGATCTTGCCGTCACCGATCTTGCCGGTGTTGGCGGCCTTGGTTATCGCCTCGATAACCCGGTCAAGATCCTTGTCGTCAATAGCGACATCAATCTTCACCTTCGGCAGGAAATCGACTACATATTCCGCGCCGCGATACAGCTCGGTGTGACCCTTCTGCCGACCGAAGCCCTTGACCTCAGTAACGGTAATGCCCTGCACGCCGATCTCGGACAACGACTCGCGTACATCGTCCAACTTGAACGGCTTGATGATGGCAGTGACTAGCTTCATGAAAACTCTCTCCCGAATTGGTGGACTTGCCCCAGGAAAACAAACCCGTCTCAAGTCTAAGCGCAGTGCCTGGCTTTGTAACGCATCGTCGCAGGGCAGTTGCCATTGCGACGCCAGCGAACCACTGGTGACGAAACCTGTACCCCTGATCCGTCGGCGCACTGCATTCGTCACAGCGACTGCATCAGTGCATGGGTCATGATCGTCTAAGCAGAAACCTTGCCAGCTCCGTAAAAATCACTGAAATCAGTCCTTTGCCCACTCAAGCCCACCAGCGGGGCTATCTGGCGACGACAATGCGCACTAAAACAGCGCATAGCCGCCCAGCCTGATGCGCGAAAAGCGTGCGACTCAGGCCGTAAAAAAGACTATAGACGCTGCGTGATACACTGCCCGCCAACAGTTTTCCGGAATATTCCCCATGCTCGCGCCCAAAGACCTCCTCGACGCCCTGAGCGGCCACGCCTCTCGTCTGTTCAGCGGCGACACCCCGCTGCCCCGCAATGAAATCGAAAGCCAGTTCAAGGCCTTGCTGCAAAGCGGTTTCAGCAAGCTCGACCTGGTGAGCCGGGAAGAGTTTGATAGCCAGATGGTGGTTCTTGCCCGCACCCGTGCGCGGTTGGAGAGCCTGGAGGCGAAAGTTGCAGAGCTGGAAGCGCGGTTGACCCCTCCTGCTGAATAAATGCGATCAGTGTGGGAGGGGGCTTGCTCCCGATGGCGGTGTATCAGCCGGTATCAATGCTGACTGAAACATTGCTATCGGGAGCAAGCCCCCTCCCACATTTGCTCAACCTTTTGTTCTGGATACGTTCTGTAAAACCTCCCCGCCTCGCTCTTCCCCACCTCGTCTACCCTTGAAAAACCGCAGGAAGCGGCCTCCCCTTTTCAAGGAACGAGCATGTCCCTCGCCATCGTCCACAGCCGCGCCCAGATCGGCGTCGAAGCCCCTGCCGTCACCGTCGAGGTGCATATGGCCAATGGTCTGCCGTCCCTGACGCTGGTGGGGCTGCCGGAAACCGCGGTCAAGGAAAGCAAGGACCGCGTACGCAGCGCCATTCTCAACTCCGCGTTGCAATACCCTGCCCGCCGGATCACCCTCAATCTAGCGCCCGCCGACCTGCCCAAGGACGGCGGCCGTTTTGACCTGGCGATTGCCCTGGGAATCCTGGCGGCCAGCGTGCAGGTGCCGGCGCTGATGCTCGATGACGTGGAATGCCTGGGGGAACTGGCGCTGTCCGGCGAGGTGCGCGCAGTGAAAGGGGTGTTGCCGGCGGCGTTGGCGGCACGCAAGGCCGGGCGCACCGTGATAGTGCCGCGGGCGAATGCCGAGGAGGCGTGCCTGGCGTCGGGGTTGAAGGTGATTGCGGTGGACCACCTGCTGCAAGTGGTGGCGCACCTGAATGGGCATGTGCCGATCGAGCCATACAAGTCCGATGGTTTGATGTACTTGAACAAGCCCTATCCGGACCTGAGTGAAGTCCAGGGCCAGCTCGCGGCCAAGCGAGCGTTGCTGATTGCGGCAGCGGGCGCGCATAACCTTTTGTTCAGTGGGCCGCCCGGCACCGGCAAGACCTTGCTCGCCAGCCGCCTGCCAGGTTTATTGCCGCCGTTGAGCGAACAGGAGGCGCTGGAGGTTGCCGCGATTCAATCGGTTGTAAGCCTGGCACCGCTGAGCCACTGGCCTCACCGGCCGTTTCGCCAACCGCACCATTCGGCATCAGGCCCGGCACTGGTGGGCGGCGGCTCGAAACCACAGCCAGGAGAAATTACCCTGGCTCATCATGGGGTGCTGTTTCTCGATGAGCTGCCGGAATTTGATCGAAAGGTGTTGGAAGTGCTGCGTGAACCGCTGGAGTCGGGGCATATCGTGATTTCCCGCGCTCGCGACCGAGTGAGTTTCCCGGCGCGCTTCCAACTGGTCGCGGCGATGAACCCCTGCCCTTGCGGCTATATGGGCGAACCCAGCGGGCGCTGTCGCTGTACGCCGGAGCAGATTCAGCGGTATCGCAACAAGCTCTCAGGACCGCTGCTGGACCGGATTGACTTGCACCTGACCGTGGCGAGGGAGACGACAGCGCTGAACCCGATCCAACAGATGGGCGAGGATACCGCCCATGCCTCAGCGCGGGTCGCCCAGGCTCGCGAGCATCAGCAAAAGCGCCAGGGCTGTGCGAATGCCTTTCTTGATCTGCCGGGGCTGCGCGAGCACTGCAAGCTCGCGAAGGTGGATGAAAGCTGGTTGGAAACGGCCTGTGAACGACTGACCCTATCGCTGCGCGCGGCCCATCGACTGCTCAAGGTGGCACGCACCCTGGCGGATCTGGATCAGGTAGATACCATTACCCGCGACCACCTGAAAGAGGCCCTGCAATACCGCCCGGCGGCGATCACTTAAGCTTGGCGCAGAGCCAAATGTGGGAGGGGGTATGAACTGGCCTAATGATTTTGGACACTTCAATCGGGCGCTATGATAGCGCCCAAATCTGAGGTGTTTGGATATGCGTAAATCTTATTCGAGTGAGTTCAAGCTCAAGGCTGCCAGCATGGTGTTGGA